>CADEFG010000191.1:7230-8424 GCA_902826505.1 uncultured Acidobacteriota bacterium | reverse complement strand
AAGCCGGATTAAAGTTAAAAAACAAAAATCCGACCAATGCGCCGATAAATGTGATGATAAATAATAATTCGCTCGTCTGCCCGCTTGTCCCGAACCCGACTGCCAGGGAAATTGCCGCGATCGCCGAAATTCCCGCCGCGAGACCGTCCATATTATCAAGCAGATTGATCGCGTTGGTAATGCCGATGAGCCATAAAACGGTCAGCCAAATATCGAGAATTTCGTAACCCGTCCACGGCAGGGTCAGTTTGAAACCGATAATGATCGTCGCCCCGATCAACTGTCCGACAAGTTTTTGATATGGTTTGATGTTTAACAGGTCGTCAAGCAGACCGACCAGAAAAAGAAACGAACTGGCGCCCAAAATCACGAGCGATTCGCGGGTCTGCGGAACAAACAGAAAATAGATCAGAACGGTGGTTAAAAAAATCGCGACACCGCCCATCATCGCCGTCGGTTTTTTATGCCAGCGGTCGGCTTTTGGTTTGGCAACCAATCCATAGCGCCGCGCCGCGCCGCGCACAATCGCAGTTAAGACAATCGCCGAAATAAAACTGATGACGGCAACCCAAATCGGATTTGTAAAAATACTCAGCATAGAGGTATTGCCGGGGGAAAATTCCTTTTGTAAAAACCTTCAAGGAATTAAAACCTATTTGAGAGATATTACAAAATAGATTTAGATCAAAATCAAGCAGAACTTTATGAATTTGGATTTAAATTACGGTAAAGATTGATTATATCCTTGGTCAACCGCGCTTTGCTGTAGTTATTTAAGACAAACTCTTTCCCGTTTGCGCCAAGCGTTTTTCTTAAATCTTCTTCCTTCGCCAAATGAATCAAACCATTGAAAAGAGCATCGGCATCACCCGAGACAACGCCGATTCCGCGTTCGCAAATCTGAAAATCTTTTTTGTTTTCGACGATTTCGCCCAGTAAATCAACGACGCCGCCGACCGCCGTTGAAATCACCGCTCTCGAGTTTGCCATCGCCTCGATCAGCGAAAGCGGTGTTCCTTCGTTTAATGAAGTCAGCGCGACAATATCCAGCCCGGCGTAAAAAATGTCCGAATCATTTCGATTTCCGAGAAACAAAACGACATCTCTAATTTCGAGTTTGTCAACTTCCGCTTCCAGACTTTCCCGAAAATGTCCGTCGCCGATAATGATAAATCGCAGCTTCGGAAAGTCGCG
>CADEFG010000191.1:0-7220 GCA_902826505.1 uncultured Acidobacteriota bacterium | reverse complement strand
GCTTGTAAATCTTGGCGGCTTTCAAAAGAAGCGAAATATTTTTAATTTCCGTCAAACGTCCGACAAAACCGACCAGGATTTCGTCCGCCTGTGCACCGATCTCCTGACGCAGAATATTTTGCTTGGCGGCGGCATTTTCAAACGGCGCAAGATCGATTCCGAGCGGAACTATCTGGAACTGATCAGTGCGCCCGACGCCAAATTGTCCGTTGATCTCCACCTTTTGCTGTGCGCTGATCGCGATGATCTTGTCGGTTATTCTGGCAAGAGTTTTTTCGATCAAGAGAAAGATTTTGGTTTTTCGCTTGCCGTAATAGCTGTGAAAAACGTGTCCGTGATAGGTGTGGATCAATTTAACGCGCCGCCATGCCAGCCAGCGGTAAAAAAAGCCGGCGATTCGTCCGATCGTGCCGGCTTTCGCGGTGTGCGTGTGAATGATATCGGGGTTTTCGCGCAGGATCTGGCGAAAAACTTTCCAGAGCGAAATAATATCCTTTAACGATAATTCGCGGCTCATTTCGGGGATATAAACCGGCGTGACACCGTTTTCGGCGGCGAAATAGCTCATGTCCTCTTCGCCTTCGGGAACCGTTCCGGTCAGCAAAGCCGATTGAAACTCGTGATCCTGCAAGGCTTTTGTCAACCAGACAACGTGCCGCGCCGGACCGCCGACATTGAGTCTGGCAATAATGCGTACTATCTTCATTCCTTAAAAGATTTAGCCACAAATGACATAAAAAAAACAAAACCAAAATCAATTTAGTTTTGTATTTATTGAAGTTAGATTGTTTGCGTCGGCAGTTCGTAAATCGAACGCGGCTTTTATTTTTCAAAAAGTGGCATTCGATTATACGATAGTGCGGGAAAATCGCTACTAACTGCCGACATTTGTTAGTCTGAATTGTTCAAAGTCATCAAAACGACCGACGCCGAACAACCGACCAAATTTAATCTTCGATCTTAAAAATCGTCTCCGCGTCGTCCTCGTGACGAATTTCGTCGATCGGCTCTTTTTTGCCCGCGCCCATAAAAAGGCGATTCGGACAATTGATGACAACGCCTTTTTCGGTCGTGCTGACATTTTTATACGCGTGCGCGACGCCTTTCGGAACGATCACGGCTTGCGGATTGTCCGCGCCGACAAAAAGCGTCATAACATTCCGGTAAGTCGGCGACTCGGCACGGTTGTCCCAAAGTCTTAATTTAAAATTGCCCGTTCCGATAAAGCAAAACAGATCTGCCTGGTCAACGTGTTCATGCGGACCGCGCTGAACATTCGGTTCGGTGACGGAAATATATGCCATCGCCGGATAAAATTCTTCCGATATTTCATCGTGACGAAACAATTCCGCGAGCCAGCCGCGTTCGTCCACAAATTTTTTGAGCGGATAAACGACGACATCCTGAATTTTGCCCTTTTGAAATTCCGCGGTTTCCTTGCCCGTTTGAGTCATAAATATAAATTTAAGAAATGATTGACGAAAATCAAATTTCGTCTATTAAATTCAACCTCTAATCACCCATAAATGTCAATCGCCTGCGGCTTTCTTTAGCCATAAAAATTCTTGATGACAAACATTGTTTGTCTGTGTTATTATTTTATCTGGCGTTCTGCCGGATATTTTCACAAATCTCCAATTCTGAATTTCCCCGACAAAGACTTTAAAAATTTAAATTGAATTTGCTATGGAAAAGTTAAACGATTATCTCCAAACTTTGCTTTCGACTTGTAGTTATGAATTACATCTCGAACCAAATAAAAACCCGTATCTGGTTTCTGCCAATGGTTCAAGCGATGTCAACAACGCGCCGCTTCTAGGAACCCAGATCAGTATGATGGTTTTCCCGTTGATTCCGAACGATGTCAAACAACAACTGCCGAGCAAAACGGAAGTCGAGTTTGTGCACCCGCACAATCTCGGAAATTTTAACTTCCTGGTCAAAAAATCGCCCGCCGGATTTAATGTTACGATTCGCCCGATGCTTTCGGAGAAACCGCCGACGCAAGAACAAATAGTCGAAAACATTTTGCAGACATCGTCGGCACTCTCGTCAGCCGAACAACCGCCGGTTCCCGCGAAACCCGCATTTGCGCCATTTGAATCAGAGGTTTCGGCATTTAACGAACCGCCGCCCTATTCGTTTGAAAGTTCGTCATCGGCTCTCGAAAACAATGCCAAAATTCCGGTAGACAGTTTTTTGCCCGAAGTCGAATATGATGAACCGATCTCGCTTCAAGACGAATCGGCAAACTACGTGGCGCCGGAAATCGAGATAGTTTCGGTCAACGACCCGGAATTTCAAACGACTTTTTCAGACAATTCAACCTATGAACCGCCCGCGAAACGCTCCGATTTTGAAACGGGCGAATATGTGCCGCCAACCTCCGGTTTTACACCATTTGATGACGGATACGAATTTAAATCCGAACCGCAAGTGGTATCGGAAACTTATCCGCAATCGCAAAATTTCGTTCCGCCGCAGCAATTTGTCGCGCCTGTCCAAGAAGTTCCAACAGCTGCCGAATTTACTCCGGCGAAAGCCAATTTACCAGCGAAAGAAAGGATGGATGCCTTGTTTTATAAAATGTCGGAAGTCGGTGCGTCGGATCTTCATTTGAGCGTTTCGCAGCCGCCGATGATTCGCAAAGACGGAAAAATCATGAAACTCGAATGCAATGAAACCGTGATGACGCCGGCTTCGATGAAGGAATTGCTGCATTCGATCATGCCCAACAAAAATCAGGAAGAATTTGCGCGGCGCAACGATTCGGATTTTGCCTATGAAATTCCCGGACTTGCCCGTTTCCGCGCCAATATTTTTGCGGATAGAAAAGGAATGGGCGGAGTTTTCCGGATTATCCCGACAAAGATCTTAACCGCCCAACAGCTCGGACTTTCGCAGGCAATTATGAATCTTTGCTCGCTCTCGAAAGGTTTGGTAGTTGTCACGGGACCGACCGGTTCAGGCAAATCAACGACTCTCTGCGCAATGGTCGATCATATCAACAAAGACCGCGAAGATCATATTATTACGATCGAAGACCCGATCGAATTTACCCACGAAAATCAAAAATGTCTGGTCAATCAGCGCGAAGTCGGCAATCACACCGACAGTTTTAAGGATGCGCTGCGGGCGGCTCTGCGCGAAGATCCGGATATTCTGCTCGTCGGCGAAATGCGCGATTTGGAAACGATTTCGATCGCGATCGAAACCGCTGAAACGGGACATCTCGTTTTCGGAACCCTGCATACGACGACCGCCGCATCGACGGTTGACCGCATCATCGACCAGTTCCCTGCCGACCGGCAGCAGCAAATCCGCGTGATGCTTTCGGAATCTTTAAAAGGCGTCATCGCCCAAACATTACTGCCGAAAAAAGGCGGCGGGCGGATTGCCGCGCTCGAAGTTTTGATCGTCACGCCCGCGATTTCGAATCTGATCCGCGAAGGCAAGACGTTCCAAATCGGTTCGTCGATGCAAACCGGCAAACAACACGGAATGGTGATGCTCAATGATTCGCTTTTCGATCTGGTTCAAAAAGGAGTCGTCGAACCGCGTGATGCTTATATTAAAGCGGTTGATAAAGCAAATTTTGAAACAATGCTGACCCGCGGCGGTTTCAAAATCTAACAATTATTTCAAATTCGAAATTGAAAAGCGTTCTGATCAGAACGCTTTTTTTTGTCATAAAAACCCGGAAATTCGATTTCTAAACAACCCGGCGCATTATTATTTTGCCCGGCAGATCAAACAGGGATTTGCCATTTGTCAGCACAAATTCGAGTCTGTCTTTGGTTATTTTAAGCGTTGCGCGGCTGGCGGAATTTCTTTTCGGTTTTCGATATGCGGCGTCAAAGGGCGAATCGTATTCTTCGTAATTGCGCGTATCTTTCGCGTCAAACTCGATCAAAATCGTCGTGCCGCTGATTTTTCCGGTAAACGGCGTCAGATTGCGGTCGGTCTCGTCCCATTCGCCGCCGATCAAATTGCTGAAGACCAACGCGCCGCTCGCATTTTTGCCTTTGACCTTGAGCGAAAGCTGAAAATTGAGTTGAAAATTGTCCTGCTTGGGCTTTGTCGTCCAGTTCCAGAAAAACGTGCCGTTTTTAAAGTCCTGCGCCGAATTTATCAAAGTAAAGTTCAGCAAAATTCCCGCGCTTGCCAGAAATATAAAAAGTTTTGTACCGTTGATTTTTGACATTTGATTTATTGCCGGTTCGTAAAAAAAGAAGAGACTCTCAAAAAAGAGCCTCTTCTTTCAGGGGGATGAGGTGTCTCCGCTTTTATTTGCGGAATTTCTCATATTGAAACTCGTAATAATTCAGATGTTCCACTAAATCGCCGTTTTCGTAAATAACGTCCGCATCCAATTTCAAATTATATTTGCCGCGGCTTAATTTGAATTCGTCATACGGCATAAAAACGTCCAGATCGCTATAAACGGTTTCATCATAGCCCGGTTTCAGCGAACGATAAACCGCGACTTGCCCGTCGTTGCTGGCAAACTTTTTGTTGGTCGTTTTTAGTTTCGTACCGTCGGTTTTTTCAAAATAGACCGCCAGATACGAATCGACGTTCTTCAAATTAAAAACCGAAAATTTAACGTGAATCCGCATTCCTAAACGCCCGTTTTCCTTAACATTGTAATCAACCCAGATTTTATCAAACTTCGTGCTCGCGGTATTCGTTTTGACCGGTTTCGAATTGTGTTTTGACGGCGGAACTTCGACCGGCTCGACCGCTTTAACCGGATTCGTCTTGACCGGTTCGTTGCGATACGATTGTTCGCGTTGATAAGGTTTGACGGGCGGGCGCACCATAACTTTATACATAAGCGCCGCGCCGACGCCTGAAACCAACAGCAAAAAGACAAAAATGCTGCCCAAAACCGCTGCCAGCTTACCGTAATTCGGCGAACTCGCAGACGTTTGAAACTGCGGCGCGTAATTGTTCGGAGAGGCGTTAAAACCTTGATTGCCGTAATTATTTTGCGCACCGTTGTTAAAAGCTTGGGTTTGGGCGGCATGCTGATAATAATTGCCTGCACCGGAGAAATTCGGTAACGGCGAACCGCACTGCCAGCAATAATCGATCAACGCTTCGTTTTGAAAATTACAATTTTGACATCTTTTCATCCGTTTTCACCTCTTAATGTTGATAAGACACGGCAGTGATTTTTTTTTGCATAAAATTCTGCTCGCAAACTTTAGCCGGTCTTTCATTTCTCAGTGATTTTTATTTCTTGCCGGCGACGCATTGCATTTTTTGCTTTGGTAAATATTGATGCTTACCCGGTATTTATGTTGGAAGGCTTATTTTTATTGTAGTTGGCGATTATTTTGGAAACCGGTTTATAATCAAAAAATGCAAAAAGCATTTAGTTTCTTAATTTCGATCGGAATTTTTCTGGTTTCTTTTGCGCAATGCATCAAAGGTCAGGATTTTCAGAAAAATCAGACGAATTTCCTCAGGAAAAACGCACATTCCGTAAAGATTACGGGCAATTCGGATTATTCGGATCTGCGGGTTTTGGACAGAGCGATCAAAGACAAGCGCGTTGTTTTGCTCGGCGAATTTACGCACGGCTCAAAGGAAATCAATCTCTTAAAAAACCGGATCATTGCGTATCTTCATCAAAAACACGGCTTTAATGTTCTGCTCGTCGAATCGGGCGTCGGCGAGGTTTATTCGACAAATTTTTTGCGCGACGCTTTATCAAACCGTCAGATGTTAAATGCCGGATTAACCGGACCGTGGCGAACTTTGGAATATCTGGAATTGATGGATTATTTAAAGGAGCGCAAAACTCTGAAAGTCGCAGGTTTTGACCCGCAGCGAAGCGGCAGAACTTTTGCGGGCGTTTTGAAAAGCGCGATTGGCGCGATCGATCAAGATAAAAGTTTGAACGCGGAAGTTGAAACGCGCAATCTCGAAATTGCCGCGAAATTCGAAAACCGCAAAACGCCGATCGATGCCGCGATTATTGCGGATAAAGAGAAATTAACGGCGGATTATCAAAAAATCATCCGGGCGCTCGACACGAATCAAAAAACGCTCGAAACGGCGGGTTGGAACCCGGAAAAACTCAAAATCATCCGGCGAACGATCGAAAACCGGATCGAATATTTGAATTACTATCAGCAATTCCGCACCGACAATGATTTTCGCAAAAGGTTTGCGGCACGCGACCGGGCAATGGCGGAAAATATTTTATGGTTTGCGGATGAAGTTTATCGCGGCGAAAAGATAATCGTTTCGGCGCATAATTATCACATCGCGAAAGACAACGAAAAAGAATCGGTGATGGGCGCGCGTTTAGCGGAAAAGTTCGGCAAAGCGGCTTATGCGATCGGCGTTTTCGGCGGCGGGCTGACCGGCTTCCAGTGCGGCACCTGATAGCCGATCGGCTGGCCGAGGGAATTGACCCGGTTGTTCATCGATCCGTTACCCGAACTCTGCTGCGCGTTAGGCCCCATCATACGGCCTTTCAGTTCAGCCGCCAGATCAGGAAATTCAGCAAGCCCGCGAACCCGACCCAGGCGAGGTATGGGATCAAAAGCAAGCCGGCCGTCCGGCTGATCGGCCAGAAGCGGCGGATCGTCATTGCGATCGCCAGCCAGAGCAGGACCAGCCAGCCGAAGGCGAACGCCACCTGGTGCAGTCCGAAGAACAGCAGGCTCCAGCCCAGGTTGAGCGCAAGCTGGATCAGGAACCAGGCGATCGCGGTGCGCCGCACCGGTGGCGACGCGCGCGACCATACCAGCGCAGCCGACAAGGCCATCATCAGGTAGAGCGCGCTCCAGACCGGCCCGAAAATCCAGTCCGGCGGATTGAATGCGGGCTTGTTCAGCGTCGGATACCAGGTGTGCACCGAGGCGGCGGTGACCGCGCCGCCGATGGCCGCCACGGCAAAGGTCAAGACCAGAAAGCCGATCAGTGCCAGCCAGAAGGAACGCCTCCGAGATTCGCTTGCCAATGTTTTCATTGTCCCGCCTTTCGCTGTCGCGCGCGACCGCCGGAAAACACTATGATCGGCCGCAAGGGAAATCGACAGCGATGTTGCCCACAGTAGACAGCTACGAAGGCCTGAGGCGCGCGTTCCGCTGGCAGGTGCCGGATCGCTACAACATCGGCGTCGATGTGTGCGACCGCTGGGCGTTGCGTGAGCCGGAGCGTATCGCCCTGACCTTCGTCGGGCCGGGCAACCGGCCGCGCGG
>CADEFG010000190.1 GCA_902826505.1 uncultured Acidobacteriota bacterium | reverse complement strand
GACGTGGCGATGAACAATATTCGCCTGACCGTTCAAAAAATGAAAGCCGAAGAAGAACGTCTTTTGAAGTTTCGTCAGGAAAGTTTGGAAGCGACTTTGAAAAATAATTTCTGGATGATGCTCATCAGCAGTTTTGCGGGCATCGCGGCTTTGGCGGTTGCCAATTTTGTCGTCTTGTTCGAGATAAAAAAACGGCGGCTTGCCGAAACGGATCTCGTCAAAGCCAATCAAGGTTTGGAAAAACGGGTTGAAGAAAGAACCCGCGAACTGGAAAAAGCCAATGAAAACTTGCGCGAAAGCGAGCTTTTCAAGCGTTCGGTGATTGATTCGCTGTCGGCGCATATCGCCGTTTTAGATAAAGAAGGCAAAATCATATTGGTCAATAATGCCTGGGAAAATTTTGCGGAAGCCAATGCCGGAATCGAACAGCTTGGCAATATCGGAATCGGTCAGAATTATCTGAGCGTTTGTAATCAGGTCGAATCGGATGAAAATCTGCAAACGGTCGGCGAAAATCTGCAAGCGATCCTCGCGGGCGAAAAACATCATTTTACGATCGAATACCCGTGTCATTCACCGACCGAAGAACGGTGGTTTCTGATGCAGGTCAATCCATTGCAAGGCTCAAGCGGCGGCGTGGTCGTTTCGCATTACAACATAACCGACCGTGTCAAAGCCGAACAATCCGTCAAACTAAGCGAGGAATTTAACCGGACGATTATCGAAAGCAGTCCGGATTGTTTCAAGGTTTTAGACCTTGATGGCAGATTTATTTCGATGAACACGCAGGGCATGTGTTTGATGGAAATCGACGATTTCGCGCCTTTTGTCGGAAAAAAATGGGTTGAAAACTGGGAAGGCATCGAAAGAAAATTGGCGGAAGAAGCTTTTGAAAAAGCGCTCGGCGGCGAAGGTTCGCATTTTGAAGGTTTCTGCAAAACGGCGAAAGGCAATTCAAAATGGTGGGAAGTTGCGGTCGCGCCGGTGCATGGCGAAAACGGTAAAGTCCATCGCGTTATTTCGGTCTCCCGCGAAGTGACGGAAAGAAAAAACAATGAGATCGAACGCGAGCGGCTTTTAGGAAACGAACGAAACTCACGCCGCGAAGCCGAGGTCGCGACGCGTTTGCGCGACGAATTTATGGCGACCATTTCGCATGAGCTGCGGACGCCTCTGAACGCGATTTTGGGTTGGGCGCGAATCGTTCAATCAGGCAAAACCAATACCGAAACACAGGTTAAAGCGATTGATACGATAGTCAAGAACGCCGAGTCGCAAAATCGTCTGATCGAAGATTTGATGGACGTTTCACGGGTGATTTCGGGCAAACTGGTGTTGGAGATCGAGGAAGTCAATGCCGAAGAACTGGTTTTGGCTTCGATCGAAACCATCGAACCGTCCGCCGCCGCCAAATCGATTTCGGTTGAATTGAAGATCGCTGAAAATGCCAAAGAAAAAACCATTCCGGGCGATCCGAACCGGCTCAAACAGATCGTTTGGAATTTGCTGACGAATGCCGTCAAATTCACGCCTGAAAACGGCAAAATCGAGGTCGGTTTGACGACAGAAAATAACTGGCTGGTCGTTAAAGTAAAGGACAACGGCGCGGGAATCAACAAGGATTTTCTGCCTTTTGTTTTTGAAAGATTCCGGCAGGACGCCGCGAATATCAAACAAAACGGCGGTCTCGGATTGGGTTTGGCAATTGTCCGGCATCTGACCGAGCTGCACGGCGGTTTGGTCAGCGTCGAAAGCGAAGGCGAAGACAAAGGCTCGACTTTTACGGTCAAATTTCCCGCCAGATCGGAAAACGCCAATTCAAAAAGCGCAAAATCTTAAAGTTCGGTGATGATTTTGACCGCTTCGAGCAAATTTTCCGCGACTCTGTAAGGTTTTCTTTGTAATTTGTCGAGATGTTTTTTGCCGTAGCCGGTGAGCACCAGAATCGGTTTGATGCCGGCGTTTAAGCCGAGCTCGACATCGAGAATTTTATCGCCGATCATCCACGAATTTTCAAGATCGATCGGCAGATCGGCAAGCGCCGCTTCGATCATTCCGAGATTCGGCTTGCGGCACGCGCAGCCCGCATTCGGCAGATGCGGGCAAAAATAGATCGCGTCGAGCTTGGCGGTCAGATCCGTCTGAATCTTGGCGTGAACCGAATGCATCTGGTCTTCGGTATAAATTCCGCGCCCGATGCCCGATTGATTTGTCACGAGCACGACCAGAAATCCTTTTTCCTTTAAAAGCCGAATCGCTTCATCCGTATAAGAAAAATACTGCAAATCCTCGACGCGGTGAAGAAAATTGACTTCTTCGATCAAAGTTCCGTCGCGGTCGATGAAAACTGCTTTGGATTTTGGATTTTGGATTTTGGATTTTGGATCTTTGCTCAACTTTCTAGCCTCATCTATCTTTTTTTACGGATAAAATTTCCCGCGCTTTTCGAAAAACTTCCGCCGCCGAAATGCGCGTCATACAGCGATGGTCGATCGGGCAGTCGCGCAGCATACAGGGCGCACAATCAACTGTTTTGCGAATGATCTCCGATCCGATCGGCTGCGTTGTCTTTTCGTTCGTCGGACCGAAAATCACCAGCGTTTTCGTCGCGACCGCCGGCGCGATGTGCGCGAGTCCCATATCATTTGAAACGAGCAGCTCGATCTCGCTCAAAACCGCCACGGCTTCGGCGAGATTCGTTTTGCCTGTCAAGATTATCGGTTTTTTTTCGGATTTTGCAAAAACCTCTTCGGAAATTTCCAATTCGTCCTTCGCGCCGACCAGCACGACATTGGCGTTTAGTTCATTTTGCAGCAGATCGTTCAATTTCGCGTAAGATTCCGCGTGCCAGCGTTTGGCGCGCGAATTTGTCGAACCGACGCCGAGCGCGATTGTTTTTTTCGAAAGATCAACGCCGTTTTCCTGCAAAATCTTTCGCGCTTCGCCGCGTCTTTCAGCCGAAACCTCTAAATCAACGCGCGGCTCATTTTCTAAAACCGACTTTGTTCCAAAATATTCCTTTTCGATTTCGGCGACGAGATTTAAATAATAAAAAACTTCGTGCCGTTCATTCTTCCACACGGGAATTTCAACCGCGTCCGTGAGCAGAAAACTTCTGCCTTCTTTTGAATAACCAAAGCGGCGCGGGATTTTTGCCATTTTGGCGACGAGCGCGGTTTCAAACGAATTCGGGAACAAGACGGCGAGATCGAATTCGTGTTTTTTTAGTGCTTTAGCCTGAACGAGCGCGTCTTTTATTTTGGACTTTGTTTTATCGAACGTCAGAATTTCGTCAAAAAGCGCGGCGTCGCGGAAAATCCCTTCCGCCCAACCGCGCGTGTGCAGCGTGATCAGCGCGTCGGGAAAAATCCTTCGCAACCAGCGAAGCGCCGGAATCGACATCACCGCATCTCCCACCCAATTTGTTCCGCGCACGAGTATTTTCACAAGGTTATTTTAACGCAAAGGAACAAGGAATATTAAAAATTCAAGTGATTTTAGGAAAGAACCGGAATTCTTTGCGCCTTTGCACCTTTGCGGGAAATAATCCAAAACCGCCGCGATAAATTCTTTTTCTCCCGCAAAGCCGCAAAGAATTTGATGAAAAAATTGCAAAAATTTTGAATTAAGCGCCGCCGGCATTAAAAAAATAAAGTCTTTAATCCTTCTTCCAAACCGACTTCGGGTTTCCAATCGAGTTCCTGCGTGATCAGACTGAGATCCGAAACGTAATTCATCGGAATGGGCGCGGGCAGCGGATTTTCTTCGTCGATGACGGCTTGGAGATTTGAAACTTCTTCGAGCATTTTGACCAATTCGCGCAAACTCAAGGCATTGGCGGCGCCGCCGCCGAGATTGTATGTGCCGTGGCGCAGCGCCGAATCAATAAATGCTTCGCAGGCTTTGGCGAAATCCCTGACGTGCAGCAGGTCGCGGCGCGGCGTGCCGTTCGCCGGAAGCCGCAGAGTTTCGCCGAAATTGATCGCGTTGGCGTAATGCGTCACGAAATTCGGCGTGGTGCCTTCGGTATTTCGCGCATAAACGGTCGAAAGCCGAAAGATGCACGAACGGAAATCGTTTTGATAAGCATAGTATTCGCAGTATTTTTCGGCGATATATTTTGACCATTCGAGCGGCGCTTGCCCCGAATAGACGATCGGACAGCTTTCGGGAACTTCCAGATAATTATCGGCAAAACGCCCGTAAACGTCTTTGGTCGAAGCAAAGATAAAAACCGAGTTCTCGCGCATCGAACGCAGCAGATTGATCGTGCCTTCGACATTTGTCAGAAAAACGCTTTCGGCATTTTCGGGCGATTTGTCGAGTTCGGCGGCGAGATGAATGACCGCGTCGTAATCCTCGACGACCTGCGCGTCCTGCAAATTTAAAACATCACGACTATAACGGCGCGAGAAATCATCGGCGCCGAAATATTCGCGAATGTGCGTCCCTAAAAATCCACTGCCGCCGGTAACGAGAACTTTCATAATTCTTATCGTAAATCGTCAATCGTCAATCGTAAATCGAAGAAATCAATTTACGATTGACGATTGACGATTTACGGCTATTTATTGGCTTCGATTAGTTTCTGCACCGAATCGGCTTTGCCGACGACGATCAGCATATCGCCTTCTTCGATCACGGATTCGCCGGTCGGGTGAAAATAAAGCTCGCCCGATCGGCGGCGGATCGCGATGACGATCAGGCTCAGCTCCTTGCTGAAATTTGTTTCACGGAGTTTTTTGCCGAGATACGGAGAACGCGAATCGATGGTGATTTCCTCGAAAACCAGATCGAGCGTTTCGGCGACGATCGAATCCATAAAATCGGCAATTGCCGGTTTGAGCAGCGCCCGCGCCATCGATTGACTGCCGATGATCGTCGGCGCAACGACGCGGTTCGCGCCGGCGCGAAGCAGTTTCGGTTCGGCTTGTTCTTCGACGGCGCGGGCAACGATATGCATTTTTTCGTTGAGTCCGCGCGCCGTCAGGACGACATAAACATTCGCGGCGTCGTCGGGCAAACAGCTTGCCAAACCTTTGGCGCGTTTGACGCCCGCCTGAATCAGATTTTCTTCGAGTGTCGCGTCAACCACGAGAATCGGCAGATTTTCTTCTTCAAATTCCGCCAAACGGCGTTCGTCGCGTTCGATGATGACAAACGGAAGTTTTTCCTTTTGCAGATTGCGGATGATCCGCCGACCGACGCGACCGGCGCCGCAAACGATGTAATGATCTTGCAGTTTTTCCATTTCTTTTGTTTTTCGTCTGAAATCCAGTGCCTCGATAATTTCCGATTGAATGACGGCTTGGATCAGCGTCGTGATGGCAAACAGCACGGTGCCGCCGCCGAGCAGCATAAAAAAGATCGCGAAAATCCGTCCGCCGTCGGTTTTCGGCGGAAAATCGCCGTAGCCGACGGTCGTCACGGTTTCGGTCGCCATATACGCGCTTTCGAGCCACGTCCAGCCTTCAAAAAAGCGAAAGGCGATCGTCCCGAAAACAATCATCCCGAAGATCGTCAACAAAGCGTTGAATAATCTCTGCCGCGTGATTTTGGAAAGCCACAAAAAAAGATTCATTTTAATAAAGTTAAAAAACTAGACATTAAGGTTTAAAAACTTATAATATTTAATCGGGCAACCGCTGCCAACGTTTTTCTCACTAATTCTTATACAACTAGCCGAAAATGCCAAACCAAGTTTCTGGAAAAAGCCGAAAACCGAAAAACCCGCCGAAATATTGGCGGGCGAAACATCCGATAAAATCGTTTCAGGCTCCGAAACCGCCGCTTTACAAACGCGTTTGGCGGATGATTTTTAACGGCTACACGGTTTCCGTATTTTTGCTCGTCTGTTTAGCGACATTTCTGACGGCAACTTATTTTTGGTTTGAATATTCGGACATTATCGACCGTAAGCTTTTGGGCGGCGAGGTTTACACGCCGAACGCGGGAATTTATTCCGCACCGAAAATCCTCAAGGACGGCGAAGATCTCAGCCCGGAAGAATTAGTCGCATATCTTAAATCAGCCGGTTATATCGAAAAAAACAATCAAGCCGACGCTTCGCGCTCGCGTTATCAATTGGGCGCCAATCAAGTTGAGATCGAGCCGGGAACGACCGGCACGATCGACGGCGCAAAGGTTTTTCCGTCGCTGACGGTCAAATTCCGCAAAGACGGCAAAGCCGTCGAATCGATCACCGACAAAAACTTGAACAAGGATGTCGAGCAAACAAAAGTCGAACCGAAAATCCTCAGCTCGATCGCCGAAGAAGGCAACGGCAGACGCAAGGTCGTGACATTCAACGATTTGCCGAAACAACTGGTCAAAGCCATTACGGTCACGGAAGACCGCGCTTTTTTCGAGCATTACGGCGTTAATTTTCGCGGAATCGCGCGGGCGCTCTGGCGGCGTTACGAAAAAGAAGACGACAATTCGCCGATCGCGCGCCAGGGCGGTTCGTCGATCACCCAACAGCTCGTCAAAAATCTGCTTCTCTCGAATGAACAAACCTTGACGCGCAAAGCGACCGAAGCCTATATGTCGATCATTTTGGAAACGCGGCTTTCCAAGGAAGAAATTTTTACGCTTTACGCCAATCAGATCTATCTCGGACAGCAAAACGGCATCTCGATCTACGGCGTCGGCGAAGCGTCGAACGTTTATTTCGGCAAGGACGTTTCGCAGCTTAATTTATCCGAAGCCGCGTTTCTGGCGGGAATTATTCGCAGTCCGAACCGTTATAATCCGTATAAAAATCTCGAACGCGTCAGCGAGCGGCGCAATCAGGTTTTGGATTCGATGCTCGAAGCAAATGAACTCTCCGCTCAGCAGAATTCCGACGCCAAACAGGTCAAACTCGAACTTAAACAAATTTCGGCGACCAAAGATTTACAGGGAATGCCGTATTTTTCGCAGTTTGCGATCGATGAATTGCCGAAGATCGTGACCGATCCCGAAGCGGTTCAGCATCTGCGCGTTTACACGACGATCGACCCGGATCTGCAAAAAAGGGCTTACGAAATCGTCGCGAGCCGCCTCGAAAAGCTCGATAAATATTTCCCGAAAAAAGAAAAGGGAAACCTCAACGCGGCGCTCGTCGCAATCCGTCCGAAAACGGGCGAGATCGTCGCGATGGTCGGTGGGCGAAACTATCTCGAAAACCAGTTCAACCGTGCGACGAGCGCCCAGCGGCAGCCCGGCTCGGTCTTCAAACCGTTTGTTTACGCGGCGGCGATCAATACCGCCTATGATTCGGCGTCGCGCGTTTTGACGCCGGCTTCGATCTTCAGGGACGAGAAAAAAGTTTTCACCTACGGGACGGAAGAATACGCGCCGAACAATTACGGCGATACATTTTCAAACAAGGAATTAACTTTGCGCGACGCGCTCGTCAAAAGCAAAAACACGATCACGGTCGACATCGGAATGGAACTCAACATCGGCAAGGTGATGAATCTTGCCGCCAAAGCCGGTTTGCCGAAGGTCGAAAAAGCATATCCTTCGATGGCGCTCGGAACTGCCGAAGCGACGCCTTTGCAGATGGCGACCGCCTACACGATATTCCCGAATCTCGGCGATAAGGTTTCGCCGGTTGCGATCAGTCGCGTGACGACCGGCGACGGCAAAACCGTGGTCGAACCGAAAACCGAAAAGAAAAACGTCATTCGTCCAGATGTTGCCTACATTATGGACGATATGATGAAGGACGTCATCAATAAAGGAACGGCGACGCAGGCGCAAGGCTGGGGGTTTCGAAATGTCGCGGGCAAAACGGGTTTTGCCGGAAAAACCGGAACTTCGCGCGACGGCTGGTTTGCGGGTTTTACGCCCGAACTCGTCGTCGTCGTTTATGTCGGTTTTGACGATAACGACGATCTCGGAATGAAAGGATCGGATTCGGCGATGCCGATCTGGGCTGATTTTATGAAGGAAGCTTCGGCGCTTCATCCCGAATGGAACGGTGATTGGCAGATGCCGGCAAGCGTTCGGAAGGCTGAAATCGACACGCGCAACGGAAAATTGATCCGTGAGCTCTCGAACGAGGAAGCCGATTCGGTCAAAGCTCAGCAGGAAACGATCAAAAAGACCGCGAACTCTAACACCAACCCGCCAAACGATCTTGAGCCCGAAGAGCCAAAGGAAATTTACGTGACCGCTGTGCCGCCGGAATTTCGCCGCGTCGAGCTTTTCGTTGCGGGACCCGTACCGACCAAAGTGCTGCTGCCGACCGACGAAAATCTTGAAGATCAGAGCGATAAGCCGACGCCGACGCCGACGCCGCTTGACAGCACCTGGCAGGATCAAATAAAACCGGACGAGAAAACTCAGCCGGGTAATTCCAAGATCAACCCTACAACCTCAGACGCGAAAATTACGGTCATGATCTGCCCGCGCTCGGGAATGCGGGCGACCATCAAGTGCCCCAGGAAAGAATGAACGATCTTACAAAGTGGCGAAGAAC
>CADEFG010000189.1 GCA_902826505.1 uncultured Acidobacteriota bacterium | reverse complement strand
AACTTTTTGAAATCCGTAAAATCCGTGTCATCCGTTGTCTAAAACTGTTATGAATTTTATCTTTAACCTAACCTGGCGCGAAATCCGCTCGTCGTGGCGCAGACTTTTATTCTTTTTTCTGTGCATCGCGATCGGCGTCGGCTCGGTCGTCGCGCTGCGTTCGCTGATCCAGAATTTGAGTAAATCGGTCGGCGGCGACGCCCGCGCACTGATGACCGCCGATTTCGAAGTCAGCTCGACCAACGATTTTTCGCCGACCGATATTCAAAAAATTGAAGATGTCGTCGGCAAATCGGCGATCATCGAGGCACGCAACGAAGCGATCACGACCTCGGCGATGGCGCGACCTGTTGACCCGAACAACGAAACGCTCTCGTTTGTCGAGTTAAAAGGCATCGTGGAAGGTTTTCCGCTCGTCGGGAATTTCCAAACCGCGGACGGCAAGACCTTCGATTTCAAACTTTTGGAAGCGGGCGGCGCGGTCGTGTCGCCGCTGCTGCTCGAAGATCTAAATATCAAGGTCGGCGATAAAATAAAGATTGCCGAGGGCGAATTCGAAGTTCGCGCAACTTTCACGGAAGAACCCGGCGGCGCGAGCGGTTTCCGGCTCGGACCGCGCGTTTTTATCGAGAAAAAAGCCTTTGATTCGGCGGGCATCACGAGCGGCGGCGGGCGCATCCGGCGGCGCATTCTCTACCGCACTTCGGACAACCCGACCGAGCTCGTCAAACAACTGCGCGCGGCGTTAAAGGGGACGATCCTGCAAGTCCAATCCTACCGCGAAACGCAGGAAAATCTCGGCGAACAATTTACGCGCACCGAAAATTATCTTTCGCTGACCGGACTTTTGATCCTGGTTTTGGGCGGCGTCGGCGTTTGGAATGTCGCCCGCGTTTTTGTCGAGCAAAAGCGCAAATCCGTCGCGGTTTTGAAATGTCTCGGCGCGAGCGGGACGCGCATCATCACGGTTTATCTTTTGCAGATTCTGACTTTAGGTTTCCTGGGAAGTTTGTTCGGCGTCTTTTTAGCGCAATGTTTTTTGTGGTTCGCCAAATCGCGTTTCAACGACGCGCTGCCGGCTTCGATGAGTTATTCGATCCATCTTCCGGTCGCTTTGCAAGGCGTTTTGCTTGGCGTGTTGATTTCGCTTTTATTTTCTGCGCTGCCGCTTCGGCAAGTCCGCAACATCAAACCGCGTCTGCTCTTGCACGACGCGACCGGCGAAAAAACGCGGCGGCTCGATTGGACGAAAACGATTTTCGGTGCCGTGTCGCTGTTCGGTTTGCTGGCGCTCGCTGCGTGGCAAGCCGGTTCGCTCAAAGTCGGCGCGTTTTTTCTCGTCGGTCTCGGTTTAACTTCCGTCTTTTTGTATCTCGCGGCGGTCGCGCTGACCTTGATCTTGAAACGATTTCGCAATTTCGGCTCGTTTTCGATCGGTCAGGCGATCAATTCGCTCTATCGTCCGGGCAATCAAACGCGGATCATTTTGCTGGCGGTCGGGCTCGGCGCATTTGTCGTGCTGGCGGTTCAATCCTTGCAAACAAACCTCGTCCGCGAATTCGATTTTACGCGCAACGGGCGGCTTCCGAGTCTTTTTATCGTTGATATTCAAAAAAGTCAGATCGAGGAGCTCGCCAAAATGCTCGAAGAAAAAACAGGCGAAAAAGGCCAGACTTTGCCGACCGTTCGCGCCCGCATCGCCTTTGTCAACGGTCAGCCGTTCGATTTTCAAAACCGCGAAACGCGCCAGCAACAAGGACAGATCGGACGCGAATTTGCCGTCACGTATCGCCCGAATCTCGACGATAATGAAACGGTCATTGACGGCGAATGGTGGAGCGGTAGCGGCGGCAATTCCGAAATCCCGCAGGTTTCGGTCGAAGAAGATATGGCGGAGCGCTTGAAAATCACGGTCGGCGATTCGATAACTTATGACATTTCGGGCAGAAAAATCACGGCGCAGGTCGCGAATATTCGCAAGCTCGATCTGCGCAATACGCGCACCGCGTTCGTTTTTGTCTTCGCGCCCGGCGTGCTTGAAAAAGCTCCGCAAACTTTTGCCGCCAATGTCCTGAAACGCATTCCCGAAACCGAACGGCAACGCTTGCAGCGCAACTTGATCGATAAATTTCCGAATATTCAAATCTTCGACGTTGCTGATATTGTCGCGGCGATTCAAAAGCTCGTCAACAATTTTGTGCTCGCGATTTCGTTTGTCGGAAGCTTTGTGATTCTGAGCGGAATGCTGATCCTGATCGGCTCGATCGCGCTGACCAAATCGCAGCGAATTTACGAAAACGCGATCCTCAAAACTCTCGGCGCCAAACGCCTGACTCTCGCGACGATTCTTTTCTCGGAATACGGACTGCTGGGCATTTTGGCGGGAATCATCGGCGCCGCGTTTGCCGTTGCGCTGTCGTTTGCGGTTTCGAAATATATATTCGAGATCGAGTGGGAATTTGATTTGGGTTTAACGCTGCTCGGCGTTTTGATCACCGCCGGTCTGGTGACGACGGTCGGCGTGATCGCGAGCTTCGACGTGCTATTCAGAAAACCGCTGCAAACTTTGCGGTCGCAATAATTTTTCAGCCGCAAACGGCGCGGCGTTTTATTATTTTCTAACTAACCTCAATGTTCTCTGTGGCTAATTTATTGTTCGGGATCAAACGGTTGACTTGCGAGCACCACGCGCATATTGACCTGTCCGAAAAGCGTTTCGATATACGCGCCGAACCGATGCAGAATCGGGACCAGGTCTTTTTTATTGCGTGTCACGAGAACTTCTTCGATAAACCGTTCGACCGTTTCGCGGTCTTTGTAAAACAAAAAATTCACCGATGTTTTAAGAAAATCATTCAATTGCCCGTGCAGTGCGCCTTTCGGATATTTGTCGGGATTCTGTTCGGCGTCTTTGACCGATTTTAAGAGCGACCATAAATTTTGCCGCAGCGAAAGCGATTGTTCGAGTTTGGTTTTCAGCTTCGGGAATATCCGATGAGTTTCGATGTTCGGGTCAATCAGCTGGGCGAAATTGATCAGAGTAAGTTGAAAACTATCGTTCAAAAGCGCAAAAGCGGTTTCGATCTTTGCGTAAATCAAAGGCGTTGAACGCATTTCGGAAAGTCCCGCGAGTTCGTAGTTATAAACTTTTCTAAGTTCGATCGAAGCCGTATAAGCCGCGCCGTCGAGCTGCGTGAAAAGCTCGTCTTCCTCGTTCGGAAAACGGAGCAGACGATTGTTGATATAAGCGGTCGTTTCCTGAATCTGCTCGTAGATCCGCGAAAAGATCAAGAGCGAAGGCTTTAACGGCTCGTCGGTTTGGAGCATCGTTTCGATGACGCTGAGCCATTTTAAGATTTTTGCAAAACGCGGCAAAACAAGCCGCAAATCGGCTTCGGTCGCAAAGGGCAAAGGCTTGCTTTCGAGCAGGGCGGTGAGAACTTCCGGTAAAAATCT
Organism: uncultured Acidobacteriota bacterium; assembly: GCA_902826505.1. Classification (GTDB taxonomy): domain Bacteria; phylum Acidobacteriota; class Blastocatellia; order Pyrinomonadales; family Pyrinomonadaceae; genus JAFDVJ01. The sequence continues at coordinate 5,014 of CADEFG010000189.1, read as the reverse complement.
CTCACCCGATTTTTCGGCGCGCGTGATGAGCTTAGCAACGATTTCAACCGATTTCAGCTTTTCCGCCAAGGTATTGCTCCAAGCCATCCATTCACCGAATTTCAGGGGCGCGGCGCGGAGCATTCCTTCATTCAGCAAAATCGCATCTTTCAAGGCTGCCGAAAGTTTGTAAATTCCGTCGCTGGAAAATTCAAAATCGTTTTGAGTAACCCCCAAATCGTCGATCAGATCGAGATTGTTTTCGTCCGTTGCACTGGCGGGTGCTTGTTTGAGGATTTTGCTTAGTTGAAAGGTTAATCTGGCGCATAAAAGCAGGGTCGAATGCGTCAGACGAAACTCTTTTGTCCAGTCGCGCGAGGAGGCTTTGGCGCGATTTTCTTCAACAAACGAATGATTTCGAATATTAAGAAAACTTTCCAAACCCGAAAGCCAGAGACCCAATTCAAAAAACAGTTCGTCCCTGTCCGATGAAATCAAAACCGCCATGGTTTCGATTTTATCAGAATTTGCCGTCGGTAAGGCTTGCGGCTCATAAATTGAAGTCGTTGTTACGGCAACGTCCAAAACTGATTCTCCCCTCGAAAATTTCATTGAATTGGGAATAAGCGCGGGCGGATAAACTCCGCTATATCTTTTATAACCTAAAATCGGTCATTTTGGCAACAAAAATCTGAAATTTTGTCAGTTTATTGTGATTAGCCGTCGATTATGGTTTGAACTTTTTCATAAAAGACTGAATGATTTAGTTAAAGCGTCCCGAACGACGACTGACGGAGCGAACATCAATGAAACTTCTTGTCGGAACAAATAACCGCGGTAAAATTGCGGAATTAAACGAGCTTTTGACGGTCTTGCCCGTTCAGCTTTTCGCTTTAATCAATTTTGAAAATATTTCCGATGTCGCGGAAACCGGGAAAACATTTGCTGAAAACGCGATCTTAAAAGCCAGTTCTTACGCTTTACAGACCGGCTTTTGGTCTTTATCGGACGATTCCGGACTCGAAGTTGAAGCCTTAAATGGCGCACCCGGAGTTTTTTCCGCCCGTTACGCCGGCGAAAAGGCGTCGGATCAAGAAAGAATGTTGAAATTACTCGCTGAATTAGCTGAAACAAATGATAATCTGCGCCGCGCCAGGTTTGTTTGCGCGATGGCATTATCAGACAAAAAAGGCGAAATAAAGTTTTTGGCGGAAGGCGTTTGCAACGGCACTATCGCTTTCGAACCGCGCGGAACAAAAGGGTTCGGTTATGATCCGCTATTTATTCCCGACGGCTATGAGCAAACATTTGGTGAACTTTCTTCCACGGTAAAGCAAAAAATCAGCCATCGGGCGCGAGCAATTGAAAAAATAATGCGATTTTTACACACTTTTACGACACTTGAACTTGACCAATGACTTTTTCGCCTGTAAAATTCGGCACTTGAATATGTTTCTTGAATGAAACGCATGAGTTTTTTCGGGGCGTAGCACAGCCCGGTAGTGCGCTCGGTTTGGGACCGAGAGGTCGGATGTTCGAATCATCTCGCCCCGACCAATCAGCTATCATCGGTTGGGAACTTACTTTGCCCCTATCGAGTTTGCAATTAAGCAAACAAAATTGTTCAATTAAGTAGTTTTAAGTAGTATTATTCACAAAAATTTGGAGGTTACATAATAAATTATGGCTAAATTAACGCAAACGGAAATCGTCAACAGTTTGGCGGACAAAACAGGATTGAAAAAAACCGAAGTAAAAAACTTCTTCGATGCTTTGGCTGGCTTGGCAACAAGCGAAGTTAAAACCAACGGAGAATTTACGCTCCCCGGCTTCGGTAAATTGGTCAAAGCGACACGCAAAGCGCGTGAAGGTCGCAACCCGGCGACCGGCAAACCGATTAAAATTCCTGCCAAAACAACCGTTAAATTCCGCCTCGGCAAAGCTATGAAAGATGCCGTCAGCTAAAACGGAGTTTGATTTCTAATTTAAAAAGACCGGTAAATTGCAAAGTTTACCGGTCTTTTTTTATGCTTAAGACCGATTTAAGAAAAAATTCACAAATGTTAAAAAAAAATGGTGACAAATTATAATTTTTCTGATAGCATTACTTTACATTCGTTGAAAACAACCGACTGTTTTTCAAATTAATAGCAACTAATTGGATTTTTTATTCAACTAATTTGTGAAAACTTAGTTCTTTTTAAGTGTTTTTTACGAATTCGTTGCCTTTAGCAACAAAGAGGTTTTATAGATATTTAATTCTAATGAAGGAAGGAGAAGAATATAAAGTGGCAGCAACAAAACAAATGACATTGCAGGAAAGAATCCTGCAGATTGATCATATTCAGGCACGCCGTTTCGCCAAGTTAGGCGGTGCGGCATTGGAAATCGCAACCGAGGGAATTATCAGACATCTGAGGGCTTGTGCCCGTATGGATGTCAATCCTGATGCTTCCGCCGTTCGCGAAATCATTGACGATGCATTAAATGGCAGAAGAGTCTTTGCCGAAACGTCAAACGACCTTTTAGCCGCCTAGTTTTATTTTTATATTTTTTTAGCAATATTTTGACCGCCTCGTTTGGGCGGTCTTTTTATTGTTTCAATTTCACGGAATAAAGCGTATAAACCGGAAATCTTTCGATCAATTGCCGGTCGTAGAATTTATCAACATTCGTATAATCGGGATTCCAGTCGCTCGGCACAACCAGGTATGATAGAATCGTCGCGGGCGATGCGCGCGGGTTGAAATTTTTGATGTAATCGCCGTAAATCCGTACTTCCGCGTCAATCTCGCCGTAGGTCAACGGTTTGTAGGCGGAATTCAGGCGGTCGGTATGTCTGCCCCAGCCAAAAAGCGCGATCATCGAAACGAAATCGCCTTTCGTTTTCATCGAATCGGCAAGAGACTCCGGTTCCACGCCCTGAAAATAAAGATATTGATAATAACGTTCCTTGTTTTCCTGCCACGTCACGCCCGCGAAAACGTGTTGGTGACGCGCCCAGAGCACCGATTGCGGCACAAGCGTCGGCAAATCGTCGCCCTCGAGCATCTCAAACGGCATGATCACGGTTTGATGTGTGTCGCCATTGCTGACGGCAAGTTCGTTCAAGCGCCGCGCAACGTCGATTCCCTGATCGCGCGCGATATTTGCTTCGTCCAAAACGCGCACCGTGTAATGACATTCGACAAATCCCCAAATGACTGCCAGCAAGGCAACGAACGTAATTACGGCTTTTGCCCAGGTTTTGTTAAAAACATCGGTTTTCTTGAGTAAGACGCCGATCGCGACGACCAACGCCAGCGCCGCAACATAATTGCCGATAAAAACCTGATAATGGATCGGTTGCAGCGAACGCCCCGTGATAATCTGCTGGTTGAAAACAATCAAAGGCACGAGCGCCAGCGAAAGGGCAAAAAGCGTTTCGCGTTCGCCCAAAGAGATTTTCTTGAAAATAATCCCCAGAATGATGATTAATAATACAAAGAAGCTAATATACTCGGGAACCCGGTTTAAATCAGGCGCGCGCGTGAGAACCAAAAGCTGAACATCGTCCATCGTATGCGAACGATTCGACAAAAGCAGCGCGTATCCGCCAAGCGACGCCAGACACGCCGCGCCGAGCGCGATAAATGCCTTAAAATCCTTCCAAAAGCCGTCGGGACGCGCCACAATCCACAATATTCCTAAACAGCCAAGCCAAGCTACGGCGGTCGTCCAGGTATAAAAGTAAGAAAAATTCGTAAAAGCGAAACAACCGGCAGCGAGCGCACCGAAAATAATCCGCCTGCGCAGATCTTCCGTATTGACCATCAGCCAGACGAGCGCGATCATCGCCAGAAAGAACGGAAACGGCATCGCCGGAACGTAGCGCCGAAACGCCGGAAAATATGGATAGGTTTGTCCGATGTCGAAGATCTCGCCGATCGCGCCTTCGCCCGCCGCGAGTGCGCCGCCCGCGAGCACCACGAGACTTCCCATCATCGCATAGAGCGAATTGCCCGTCAGTTTGCCGATCACCCAAAACGCCGCGAGCGCGGCAAAAAAGCCCGCCAGAGCGCCCGCGATGATCATTGCCCAGGGCGTTCCGATGCCAAATATTCGCGCCGGGATCGCGATCAGATAAGGCGAAGCAAACTGGATCGAAAATAAGGATTCGGGCTGCGGATTGCCGGGCGCATCGTCGCGTCCCGTATAAGGATCGTTCCGGCGCGGTCTGCCGTCGATCAGCGCCTTGACATACGAAGCATACGCGACCTCGTCAATGTCGTTGTAGGCATAATGACCTTGCCAATCGTCGCCGCGCAGATACCACATCTTAAACTGCGGATAAAGCGTAAAGATTGCCAGAAAAAGCCCCGCGATAAGTCCGAAACGCCAAAGTAATTTATTCATTTATCATTTATCATTTATCATTCAACTTCTGTTTCCGCTCAACCAGAGTATTGAATAATGAACTTTGAATTTTTAATTCTAAACTTCTATCATTGAGCAAATATCAAATGATAAATGATAATTGATAATTGGTAAATGAATATGAGTTTGAAAGATAAAATAGTCTCTGATCTGACCGCCGCGATGAAGGCGAAGGACACAAACCGGCTTTCGACGCTGCGGATGGCAAAAGCCGCCGTCATGAATGAGGAAAACAAACGCGGTGTCGGCACGGTTTTGACCGATGACGAAGTTTCCAAGATCCTGCAATCACTCGTCAAACAGCGGAAGGATTCGATCGAACAGTTCACCGCTAACGGACGCACCGAGCTTGCCGAAAAGGAGCAAGCCGAACTTATCGTTCTCGAAGAATATCTGCCGCAAGCCGCGACTGCCGATGAGATTTCGGCGGCAGTTGAATCGGCAATCGCCGAAACCGGTGCGAGTTCGCTCAAGGAAATGGGCATTGTCATGAAAGCCGCGCTTGCCAAGCTCGCGGGCAAAACCGTTGACGGCAAGCTCGTCAGCGAAACCGTCAAAGCAAAACTCGCTTAAATAAAAATCAAGAATTAAAAGAAATTAATTCTTCGACATTCTTAAT
>CADEFG010000188.1 GCA_902826505.1 uncultured Acidobacteriota bacterium | reverse complement strand
CGCTCCAATTTTCGCCGCCGATACAAATCCCGCAGCGGTCGGCGCCGGCGGTCGTGTTTGCCAGATCGCCGCCGACAAATTGAACCGTGTTGCGCGAAACGACCGCGTTGGTGTCAGCCTGCAGGTAGATTCCGGCTTTCCCGATTTCGTCGGCGCCGAATGAATTCGGACCGATGATGTTGTCGGTGATGATCGGCGCAATATTATTGTTGGTCGTGACGCCTCTCGTCGCCAAACCGTAACGCGCGCGAACGATCCGGTTAAAGATGAACTGATTGTTGTCGTTGTCGTTGCCGTCGGTTGAAGTCAGACTGATCGTCGTGCCGCCCATCAAAATACCGATCGTCGTGTTCGTTCCGGTATTTGCCGTCTGTCCGGCAGAGATTTCAAGATTGCGGACGATATTATTCGTCGCACCGTTTCCAGCTGCGACGCTTGCCAGCCAGATTGCCGCCGTCGCGGTTGCCGTACTGTTGTTGCGAACAGTCAGATCACGCGCGGTGCCGGTTCCGCCCTGGCGTCCGTCGATCGTGACATTATCGGCGCCCGTCAATTTGACGATCGCACCCGTGATCGAACCTTCGATAATTCGTGCGCCGCCGACCGGGCGAACCGTCAAATCGGTATAGGAAGCGCTGCCCGTTCCGCTCGCGCTCAAGGAAGCCGTCGCCGTTTCGGTCGTGTTTCCGCAAACATCAATGGCGATCGAGCCGGTGTGAGTTCCGGCATTGATCGCGTCAAACGCTAATTTTAATGTGCCGTAAGCGGTCGGCGTGACCGTGCCGCCGGTTGATTCGACTTCGATCGGTCCCGCCGTATCGCAGGTGCCGATCGTCAAATCATCGGTTTTGGCTGGTTGCTCGACTATTGAAGAAGTTTGTTTGTTTTGGGTCCCGGCGTTTGCACCGAAAAGCTCAACTTTGACCTTTTCGGTAAAGGCGCTCACATTTTCCCAGTTTGCCGCCAGTGCAAAACTTGAAATTATGACTGAAAGGAGTCCGATTGTGATTACGCGAAAATAGTTTTTGGTAGTTCGACCAGTTGATTTCATCTAATTCTCCCGAATTTATTAATTATTGCGCAGAACGATTGTCGGGCAGGGCAAACTTTGCGGAAATCCACAAAATTTGGCTGCAAAAACTTATTAAATTTTTGAAATTGGCAAAAGTTTCAGTGTTTGGTTAGATACTGCAAGAAACTAAACACACATTATCTTCTAAGAAATTAAAGTTATGAGTGAGAAAGTAGCCTGTTTCCCAAAATTTGTCAAGAAACCTTTTGCCGATTCATGGTTTTTCCGGCAAAAACATCAAGACCTTTATTAATACGATTTATGCTTTTGGTTTAAAAGCCTGACTTTCAAACAATTTAAGAATGGCTTCGGATATTTTATCGAAAAAAGTTCAGCCGTCCTCAAAGCCGAAGTTTCCGGCTTTCAAGGGCTGAATATTTTAAGGGCTATAATTAAAGTTCATTTCTTTACCTCTGAATTTGGTTTCCCAAAATTTCTTTTGCGAATCGTTAAAATCGAACATTTGCCGACCGATTGCTTCACAAAACCGGCAACTGACCCCGATTGCGGAGAATTTATTCTTTGTTTTTTACTGAAGGCTGTCCATAAATCAATTTTCAAAAAAAATCCAACGCACGCCACGTTTAGAAGCGGTCTCCGACCGCCGCTTCGGGTGGATATTCTGAATGCGGCGGTCAGAGACCGCTTCTAAACCGTTGCATTTATTATTTTTGATTTAAGTTTTTGAGGTTTCTTGATAATTTTTTCATAGCATCTGAACGTCTTGGCAGGAAACAAATTGATCTTAAATGAATGATTTAATTTCCCGCCAGGACGCTCGTCGCGCAAAGTTTAAAACCATACGAAATTTAAAACACACAGTAATCAGTCAGCTTTTTCAGGGATCTTTAAACTGTTTTCCAAATTGATGAAACCGTCTAAAGTCGATCTCATCAGCATTCTTCGAAAGGATTTCTTTGGATGAAAACGTCAATTATCAAACAAACCGAATCAAACCGATTTCAAGTCCATGATGACGCCGAAATTTATTTTTTTGGAACGGATTTTGCTGATTTGTCGGGCATCATCAAAATCCTTCAAGACTGTGTTTGCAATACATACAGTTTTGATGAATTTTGTATCAATTCACAATAAAGGAGAATAAAAAAATGTTGGCAAAACAAGCCGCCACGCACAAGGAAATATTCTGCACGAGCGATTTACCTTTGCCCGAGGTTTTCCAAATGATGTCGGTGAAAAAATGTCCCTGTATTCCGATCGTCGAAAGCCTTGCGCATAAAAATATTATCGGTGCTGTGACCGAACATGACATTTGTCTGAAAACGATCACGGATGGTCTGAATCCGCAGCGGCTTTCTGCCGGGCGCGTCATGAACGGCAATATTACGACCGTCAATTGCGAGGCAACGATTGAAGAATGCGCTGAATTGATGAAGCTGACCGGCGCGGAAAGGCTTTTCGTGGTTGACGAGAACGGCGGTTTTTGCGGAATTTTAACTGAATCGGAACTAAAACCGGACATTTTGTCGATAAATCTGGAAACAGTTATTACCGATTTACCGATCGCGCCCGCTTTGCCTCAAAAATTTTATCCGGCTTACTAAATACAGTGTTTTTTATATTTTGTAAGGTTTTAAACTCTGCGCTTTAGCGTCTTGGCGGGAAATTAATTTATCCATTGATGACAAGTTTATTTCCCGCCAAGACGCTAAGGCGCAAAGAAAAAACAGCAAAAAACTTAAAAAACAAAGTACTAAATATTTTAACGATTTCAAGGAGGAAATTTTATGCAAGTAAAAGATATTATGACGAAAAATCCGGCTTACGGAACTCCCGACACGAGTTTACGCGTGATTGCGCAATTGATGGTCGAAAACGATTGCGGATGCATTCCGATCGTTTCCGCCGAAAATGCCAGAATGCCGATCGGAGTGATTACCGACCGTGATATCGTCGTCCGGACGGTCGCCGAAAAGCGCGACCCGCTCGATTTACAGGCGGAAGATATTATGTCCGGCGGCATCGTCACCGTAATGCCCGAAATGAGCATTGAAGAATGCTGTAATTTGATGGAAAGCAAACAGATCCGCCGCGTTGCCGTGATCGACGAAAACGGCGTTTTATGCGGAATGGTCGCGCAAGCCGATATTGCCAACCACGCCCCGACCGATAAAACTGCCGAGGTCGTCCAGGAAGTTTCCAAAGCGGCAACAAGCTAAAACAGCCGAAACGGCAAAAGGTGAAAAGGGAAAAGGTGTAAAAGGTGAAAAGTTTTGGTATTTTTAACAGGTTAACTTTTCACCTGTTTTATACTTTTTCCCTTTTTTTCCTTTTCACCTTTTTCCCTTTTACACCTTTTTATTCCTGCGCGTAGAAATTGATCTCGCTGAGGCTTTCAATGACGGGAACGACCTGCGGATCGAATTGATAATTCTTGGCATAAACGTTCATGATATAGGTTTGACCGGCAAGCACATTATCAAATCGATAAAATCCGAACGAATTTGTGCGGGCAGTAACGGTGTTGCCGGCTTCGTCGGTCATCATCACGCTCGCCCGTGAAACTCCGTTGCCTTTCGGGGTCAAAACTCTGCCCGACACCGAAACGTTCGCCGCAGTGACCGTAAAACAACCGACATTGATGTCGTCAATCCCGACATATTCATCGGTTCCGACGGCATTGGTCGTCATAATCCGCAGATAGACGATATCATCGCCAGCCGGAATGTGCGGAAGCATTCCGACCACATTGCTGACTTTGGTCGCCGCATTCGGTTCGGTCGCATCAGCTACATAGGCACCGGGAACATTTGTATAATTACCGGTCGTCCCGACCCGGTAATGAAGCGCCACCCGCTGGATCGCGTTATTCGCGCTGCTGTCCAGATCGCGGACTTTGTAACTGACGCTGAGAAATTTCGAATTCGGACAGCTTTCCTTGTTAAGCTGAATCACGAGATGCGGAGCATCCGCCGTTCCCGAGCCTTTCATCGCAATCGTCGGATTGGCAATTCCGTCAAATTCCGTCACGCCGCCGGCGGAAAACGTATTCGGATTCGATTGATTTGCGTTGACGTCGAGCGGCGTCGTTTCGCCGTCAATCAAAACCGTCTGCGGGTCAACGCCGTCGGTCGCCGTTAGACCATCGCCGCGATAACCGTTGATCGCAATAAAATTGTTCCAATTATCATCGGCGTTGATCGATGTCGTGTCGGTCCAGGTTTGAACATACGGATCGCTCGGCGAGATATACCAGCGAATATTGTTTGCTTCAACGATTACCGAAACAAAAATCAACGACAAAACCGCCGCTATTGATAAGAAACCGAACCGGAATTTTCCGGTATTGAATATATTAATTTTCTTTTTAAAGTCCAACATAAAAAATCTCCTTGTAACGGTGCATTCAAGAAGGGGCAGTTGAAATCGTGAATAAACCCTACCTTACAAACTTTCTTAAAGTATTTGCCTAGAGTAAATGATTAATCTTTTGGGTTTTCTAAAAATACAGGATTTTTTTTGTTTTGTCGAGAATTCAAACCCAATAAAAAAGCCGGATCTTTTATAAAAAGACCCGGCAAAAGATTGTAAATTGTCTACTTCCTATCTGCCGGCGGCAAGCGACAAACGAGCCTGCGCTCTTTCGAGCCGTTCTTTTTCCGCTTCAAATTCTTCTTCGGTGCCGCTCCACGCGCCGGTTAATAACTTTTCCGCCGAGTCGCGTTCGGCTTTTGCCGATTCGACATCGATCTCGTCGGCTTTTTCCGCAATGTCGGTGAGCACCGAAACCTTGTTCGTACTGACTTCGACAAACCCGCCCGAAACGACCATTTTTTCGCTCGTTCCTTTACTTGCGAACGACAGAACGCCTGATTTCAAGGACGAAATAAGCGGTGCGTGATTCGGCAAAATCCCGACTTCGCCGGTCGCCGTCGGCACCGTCACCGAATCAACCGTTTCATCAAAAACCTTTCTTTCAGGCGTCACGATCTCTAATTTTATTTCTGCCATAAATTTTCTCAATGACGATTTTCAAATTACGAATTACGAATGTTTGGAAGATTTTAATTCGTAATTCGTAATTTTTAATTGTTTACGCTCCCGCCGCCATTTTCTTGGCTTTTTCGCGGGCTTGCTCGATCGTGCCGACCATGTAGAAAGCCTGTTCGGGCATATCGTCGCAGTTGCCTTCGAGAATTTCCTTAAAGCCTTTGATGGTGTCTTCAACTTTGACGTATTCGCCCGTCACGCCCGTGAATTTCTCGCCGACGAAAAACGGCTGCGAGAAGAAACGCTGAACTTTACGCGCCCGCGCCACGGTCAATTTATCGTCTTCCGAGAGTTCATCAAGACCAAGAATGGCGATGATGTCCTGCAAATCTTTATAGCGCTGCAGAATCTTTTTAACTTCCTGTGCCGTGTTGTAATGCTCGTCGCCGACGATCTGCGGATCTAAGATTCGCGAGTTTGAAGCGAGCGGGTCAACTGCCGGATAAATACCCAGTTCGACGATCTGACGCGACAGCGCCGTCACCGCATCGAGGTGAGCAAACGTCGTCGCCGGAGCCGGATCGGTGTAATCGTCCGCGGGCACGTAAACGGCTTGGATCGAAGTGATCGCACCCGTTTTGGTCGAAGTAATGCGTTCCTGCATTTCGCCCATTTCGGTCGCCAGTGTCGGCTGATAGCCCACCGCCGACGGCATCCGTCCGAGCAGTGCGGACACTTCCGAACCGGCTTGCGTAAAGCGGAAAATATTGTCAACGAAGAAAAGAACGTCGTTTCCCTGATCGCGGAAATATTCGGCAACTGTCAAACCCGTCAGCGCAACTCTTAACCTTGCTCCCGGCGGTTCGGTCATCTGTCCAAAGATCAGCGCCACTTTCGAATCGGCTAATTTGGTTCGATCGACTTTCGTCAGATCGAATTCGCCCGTTTCCTCGTAGGATTCCATAAATCCCTTGCCGTATGTAATAACTTCGGATTCAACGAATTCGCGCAGAAGATCGTTTCCTTCACGCGTTCTTTCGCCGACGCCCGCGAACACCGAATAACCCGAGTGAGCTTTCGCGACGTTGTTGATCAGTTCCTGAATCAAAACCGTTTTGCCGACGCCCGCGCCGCCAAAGAGACCGATCTTTCCGCCGCGCAGAAACGGCTGGACAAGATCGATGACCTTGATGCCCGTTTCGAACATTTCGAGCGTTGTCGATTGTTCATCAAACGACGGCGCGTGGCGGTGAATTCCGTATTTGGTTTCGGCGACGACCGCGCCGAGCTCGTCAACCGATTCGCCGACGACGTTCATCACGCGTCCCAAGGTCGGAATGCCGACCGGCACCGTGATCGGTCCGCCCTGATCGATGACCTTCATTCCGCGAACCATTCCGTCGGTCGGCAGCATCGAAACCGCGCGCACGCGACCTTCGCCCAAATGCTGCTGGACTTCGGCGATCACATCAACGGGCGAATCAACATCGAAACCATCGCTCGTAATTCTTAAAGCCTGATAAATAGGCGGTAAATAATTTGTAAATTCTACGTCAACGACCGGACCGATAATCTGCACGACTTGTCCGATTTGTCCGTTTCCATCATTAGCCATTTTTTTATAAATACTCCTCGCAATAGAAAAGAAAAAGGGTCAGATAACAAAGGAGAAAGATTAACATATTCAGTCGAAGAAAGGCAAAGCCGTTTGTGAAAAATGGCATTAGCAAATATCTTTCGAGCGCCTTTGCAAATTTCAGACGCTAAATTTCAGATTTTTAATCCTTTGTCTGCCGGAAGGTTACAGCCGTCTCGATTTGATTTATAATCAAGCAATGAAATGGCTGCGCGGAGCTTTGATTGTCGGAACTTTTGCCCTACTTTATGTATTGGAAAACAAAAGACCCTTACGCCGGCAGGTCGAATCGAAGGAAATCGAAACCTTCCGCAATCTGGCAATTGCCGCCACCGCCGGAATTGCCGTTAATTTTCTCGAAAAACCGGTGACCGATCAATTAACGAAGTTTACGAAAGAAAAAAGATTCGGTTTGCTGAAATTGTTTCGCCTGCCAAAGGGTTTGGAAACCGCCTTTGCCGTCGTATTGCTCGACTATACGCTTTACCTGTGGCACGTTTTGACGCATAAAATCCCGCTTTTGTGGCGTTTTCACAAGATTCATCACGCCGATCTGGATTTAACGGCGGCGACCGCCATCCGTTTTCATTTCGGCGAGATCGCGATCTCCGTAATTTTTCGCGCCGCCCAGATTCTGCTGATCGGTGTTTCGCCGCAAGCCTTGCAAATCTGGCAAACATTGCTTTTCGCGAGCATTTTCTTTCATCATTCCAATATTGATCTGCCAAAGGATTTTGAAGAAAAACTCCAAAAAATAATCATGACGCCGCGCCTTCACGGCATTCATCATTCAGCGGAAAAATCCGAGATGGATTCAAACTGGTCAAGCGGTTTGACCGCCTGGGATTATCTTCACGGAACTTTTCGGCGCGATGTTGCGCAGGATAAAATTACGATCGGGGTGAAAGGTTTTATAGAACAAAAAGATGTGACTTTCGCCAAAATGTTGCTTGAACCCTTTCAAAATTACGAATTACAAATCAATAATTCATCAATTCGTAATTCGTAATTTGAAATTCGTCATTTAATTAAGCTGCCCGCGTTTCACCGCCGAGAAGCGTTAAAATCTCGCCCGAAATATAACTCGAATCGGCGTCCGACGCGAAAAAAACAAACGCCGGCGCGACTTCTTCGGGTTGTCCGGGACGTTTCATCGGTGTGTCCGCCCCGTGTTTGGCGACCTTTTCGGGTTCTTTATCGGAAACATTGAGAGGCGTCCAGATCGGTCCCGGCGAAACACAGTTGACGCGAATTTGTTTTTCGACCAGTTGTTGGGCGAGCGATTTTGTAAACGCGTGGATCGCGCCTTTGGTTGCCGAATAATCGAGCAGTTCTTTGCTGCCTTCAAGACCCGTGATCGAACCGGTATTAACGATCGCGCCGCCTTTTTTGAGATGTTTGAGCGCCGCCCGCGCCATATAAAAATAGCCAAAAATATTCGTTTTGAAGGTTTTTTCAAACTGTTCGTCAGTGATCTTTTCGATCGATTCCTGATGCTGCTGAAATGCGGCGTTATTGACTAAAACATCGAGCTTGCCAAACTTTTTAACCGTTTTTTTGATTGCTTCTTCGCAAAATTTCGAATCTTTGACATCGCCTGCCAACAAAAGACATTTTCCGCCTTCTTTTTCGATGTGTTCGGCGGTTTCCCGGGCGTCAATTTCTTCTTCGGGCAAATAAATAATTGCGACATTCGCGCCTTCGCGCGCATAAAGGACCGCGACCGACCGACCGATACCCGAATCGCCGCCCGTAATGACAGCGACCTTATCCCGCAATTTTCCGGCACCTTTATAATGCGGCGCGAGAAATT
>CADEFG010000187.1 GCA_902826505.1 uncultured Acidobacteriota bacterium | reverse complement strand
GGCAAGCGTTCAGAAATTTATCGTAAAAAGATTGTTTTTCAAACAAAATTCATTTACCTCAAAATATAACTTCTGCCTATTTCAATCAAATGAATTTTAGTGTAAAATTCGGGCGAACAGTTTATGGGGCGAACGGCATCTTTTCAACCTGAGAAAAAAGCGAAATCTTTCGGCGCGGATTTTGACGAAGAACGTTTGTGGCGGGAAAATACCGAATCCATCAAACGTTTTATCGACCGCCAGCCCGGCTATGAAAAACTCTGCGCCGAAGTCGCCTATATTTTGAACCGCGAGCTGAACAAGGAAGAAATCGAGTTTTCGACCATCACCTATCGCGCCAAAACCTTGAACAGCTTTCTCGAAAAAATTCAGCGCAAATCCTATCGCGACCCGGTTTCGGAAATTACCGATTTTGCCGGCGTGCGCGTTGTTTGTTTGTATATCGACGATCTCAAACGGCTCGAAAAAGCGATCGGCGAACATTTTGAGATCGTCGAAAAGATCGATAAATTAACCGCCCGAAAAGCCGACCAATTCGGCTACGGCGCGATCCATTTTATCGTCCGGCTCGGAAAAAACGCGTCGGGCGCGCGCTACGACGATCTGAAAAATCTGGTTTGCGAGATTCAAACCCGTACGGTTTTGCAAGATGCGTGGGCGATCATCGACCATCATCTCGTTTATAAAAACGAATCGAACATTCCGAGCGTTTTGCGCAGCCGCCTCAATCTTTTAGCCGGAAATTTTCAGTCGGCGGACGAAAAATTCAGCGACCTGCGCACCGAACGCGAAGAATATTTAAGGGAAGTTGAAGACTCGAAGATAAATCCCGAACAATTTTTAGAAAACGAGTTGAATCTCGACAGCTTTGTCCGTTATGCACACTGGAAATTTCCCGACTTGCCCGCCGGAACCGGAGTTCTGGACGTTCCTTTTTACTTCAAACCGCTGACCGGTATGGATTTGCACGATCTTCGGGATTTGGACGAGATCGTCGATCGCGGCGCGGCGGCTTACGATCTTTATCTTCAAGAAAACGGCAGAGACTTCTTAAATTCCTACTCGATCACGAGCGTCGCGCTTTCGGCTTTACTGGTCGAACGGGAATTTATCCCCGAACATCTCAAAAGCGTTTTCCCGAAATTTGCGGAATTTGTTGAAAAAAGGGATCTTTAGCGATTGCCTGAAGTTTTGCGAAAAATTACTTTTTATTAAAATGGTTTTCATGCCCGATCGACAGTTTTCCGGCTCACCGGAATCGGTTTGCATTTTGCAAGGCAAAAGTTTGACCGGTCGCATTTTGCATATTTGTAAACCTTGATTTGTTTCAAATTGCGGTTTTTTACGTCATTTTTGAATGGCACAATTTTTGAAACGAATCGTGCTTGTGAATTGTCATATTCACGCTTGTTGATAAAAAATGACAAAGTTCAAAATATGCCGCCGACAAATTTTACAACCGATTTTTCCGAGTATCGAACGCGGCGGCGTTTGATCGAAGCGGCGGTCGAAAGACTTTCGCGGCAGAAATTGGACGCCGCGCTGCTCGACGAAATCACACGGGAAACCGAAAGTGCGCCGGAACGCGTGCGGCAATTTTTTTCGAACAGCGAAGATCTTGTGCTGGCGCTTTATGCGCGTTTTGCCGGCGATCTGGAGGAACGCGTGACTGAATTGCCCGAAGGCACTTTGGCGGAACGGTTTTCCGCGCTGATGACAATAAAATTCAAATTAATGAAGCCGTATCGGCAGGCTTTAGCGGGATTAAACGATATTTTAGCGAACCGCCAAAGCGAGCTCGGCGTTTTCAGCCCCGAAACGGAAACGATCCGGACGCGCGTCGAAGCGGTTTTATCGGCAGTAGTTACGGGCGCCTCGGATTACCGCGAAAAACCTTCCGGGTACGTTTCGCGCAATCTTTATACGGCTTATCTCGGACTGATGTGGTTCTGGTTAAAAGATGAACCGGAAGAACATAAACGGACGCTCGCCGCGCTCAAATTGGTTTGTCAAACTTTATCTTTGACGACGCCGCTCTTCAATCTTCCAATTTTTGAACTTCCGCTCAAAGGCATTGAACGGGTCACGCAATGGCTTTTGATGGCGAAGGACGACGCGAGCGAAACCGAACGGGCAAAAACTATTTTGCGTCTGCTTTTTAAGCATCGAAGACTTTTGCCGCCGTTTGAAAAATGCGTGGAAACGCCGTGCGGACAATGTTTGGCGCTGCATTTGCCGAAGGTCAAATATTTTATCCGGACAAATCGCCCGCTTCATCTGATGCTGCCCGCTTTTCCGGCAAAATCGCCGAATCGCCGGAAAACGCTCGGCGCTTTGCCCGACAAAGCCGAAGAACAAGCCTTGCTTTATCTCGAAAAGGTCTGCGCGGAGATCGGCGCGGTTCATAAACCCGGCGTGCGTTTGACGATCAGCTCCGACGGTCACGTTTTCAGCGATCTGGTCGGCGTCAGCGACGATGATGTGACGCGTTACGGGCAGGAAATTAAACGGCTGCTGAAAAGTTTGCGCGTTGAAAACCGGATCGACACTTTTAGTCTGCCGAGTTTGTACGAAAACATCGATTACCCGGCGATGCGCGGGCAACTGATCGGTCATTACGCGCAAACGGTCGAAGAAATTCGCCGCAAAGCCGCGCGGTTTCCGCAAACAAAGACTTTGGTCAACGGAATTCACCGGTTTCTTTTTGAAGACCAAATTGTTCTGCAAGCCGCCCGCAGCCGCACCCAAATTCGCAACGAATGCCGCGAACTTGCCTACCAAGTTGTTCAAAGAAGCGATGCCTGGGGACGACTTTTGGCGGATTGTTTCCCGATGGCGCTGCGGCTTTCGATTCATCCGCAGCATCCGCATTCGGACAAGATCGGAATTTTGCTCGGCGCGTCCGAAGATGTCTGGCTGACGCCATGGCACGGCGTCGCGGTGAAGGTTGATGACAAGTTTAAATTGATGCGCCGCCACGAAGCCGAAGAAATCGGCGCACGAATTGTTTGTGAGAAGAAGCGTCCAAGTTATTTCGAATTGGAAACTGAAAAATGATGAACTGCGAAACCGTTAAAATCTGCCGCGACCGTTATCTTGCCGAAAATTCTTTCGATGTTGAAAGTTACGGCGCGCGACGTTTTCCGATCTTTGTCGGAAAATGGACGGTTTTTATGCCGAATCCGGGGCAATTAAAGTTTCACGACCTGCATCACGTCGTCAGCGGTTACGGAACAGGTTTGGTCAGCGAAGCGGAGATCAGCGCTTACGAACTGCGCGGCGGTTGTCATTCGCTGATAATTTTTATACTTTGCGTCGGCGCGATCTTTTTCGCGATGTTCGTTGCGCCAAAACGGATTCGCGCGGCGTGGCGGCGGGCAGAAGGCACGCGGACGCTTTACGATTTCGATCTTCCGTACGAAGATTTACTGGAAATGACGGTCGGCGAGCTGCGCCGGAAATTGGGCATTCCCGAGGGCGGAATGCGGAGGGAAATATGATCAAAGAACAAACTCAAAATTGGACAATTCAAAGACTCGCGCCGTTCGGTTTGATGGTTCGACCGCAAAAGCCGGGCGACGATCTGCAAAAATTGCCGATCACGGTGCTGAAAAAATGGGTGACAAAATACCGCGTCGCCATTTTGCGCGGTTTTGCGCCGCTCTCCGGCGACGCGCTTCCCGAATACTGCGAAAATTTGGGTGAGATTCTCGAATGGGAATTCGGCGCGGTCAATGAATTAAAGGTAAAAGATGATCCGAAGAATTATCTGTTTACCAATCGCGCCGTGCCGTTTCACTGGGACGGCGCGTTTATCGGGCGCATTCCGCATTATATTTTTTTTCAATGCGACAGCGCCCCGCCAAAGAACGCGGGCGGCGAAACTCTTTTTTGCGACACGACTTTGCTGCTCAAAAACACGCCGCCCGAAAAATCCAAACAGTGGGAACAGATCGAAATTACCTACACGACCGAAAAGATCGTTCATTACGGCGGAACTTTTTCGTCGCCGATGATCGCGTGGCATCCGTTGAGCGGCGAAGAAATCCTCCGCTACGCCGAGCCGGTCGCCGATCTCAATCCGGTCAAGCTTGAAATCAAAGGAATTCATCAAGACCTGCACGAAGAATTTACGCAGGATCTGCATCGCCGATTGAACGATCAAAAGGTTTGCTACGCGCACGAATGGCAAAGCGGCGATATTTTGATTGCCGATAATTTTGCGCTGCTTCACGGGCGCCGGGCTTTTCAACGGAACGCGAAACGATTTATCAGGCGCGTCAATATTCTTTAAAGATCTCTTTCGCAGATAAGCTCTAAAAATCAAATTTTTATATACTTTGATTTCTTTGCGCCTCTGCGTCTTTGCCGGAAATATCTTCTTTTGTTGATGCAACTTCAAAAGATTAGTTCCCGCAAAGGCGCAAAGGCGCAAAGTTAAGAATTTAAGAAAACAATGATGACGGCGTATTTATGATAAAAAAAATCCTGCGCTATTTTGTCTTTCTCTTACGAATCCGGCGCGTTGAATTTCGGATCGCCGAAATCCCGATTCTGGCGATTCCCGTTTTGCTGCTCGTGCGCGAAAGTTCCGTCCTCAAAACGTTTGCTTTCTGGGAAGGAATCTTGATCTTTTTTCTGCTTTTCGCGTTCGGCGATATGATAAATTGTCTTGCCGACCGCGATCTGGACGCCGTTTACAAACCGCATCTTTCCGAAGCCGTTTATGGTCTCGGCGTGCGTTTCGTGACTTTTCAAATCATTGCCTCAGCCGTTCTCGCCGTTTTTTTATCAATACACCTTTCGTGGACGCTTAATCGCTGGTCGCTGTTAGTTTTGGTGATCGCCGGACTTGCGCTGGGAACTGCGTACTCCTTTAAACCTTTGCAGGTCAAAGGACGCGGACTTTTACAGCTGGTTTGTCTCTGGTTGATAATTTTTGTCGGACCGATGCTCTTTGTCGCGCTGCTTGTTAATGCCGAACCGTCGGCGGCGATTCTGATTTTTGCCGCTTGTTACGGCGTTCTACAGATGGGCGTGATTCTCGTCAATACCGCCGAAGATTATCCGGAAGATCTGGCGGCAAACATCCGCACAACGATTGTCGCGCTCGGTTTGCGGCAGGGAATATCGCTGGCTTTTTGGTTAACTATAATCGGCGCGGTCGGAGTTTTATGGACGTTGACCGCGCTCTTTTTACAGCGGACGGAAAACTTGCTCTGGCTGACGGCTTTGGTGCCGGTCGTTTTTGCCTGTCTTTATGTGACAAGCGATATTTTTAAACTAACGAGCGAGATAAAAAACGCCGCGCTGGCGGAAAATATTCAAACCGTCAAACGAACAGCAAAAAAAGTGCCGATTTGGATTACCGTCATCGCTTGGTCAATTCTCGGCGCGGCATTCGCTTATTTTTTTAGCGGGTGACTAAAAGTGTTTTTTTACTTAGCGACTTTGCGCCTTTGCGGGAAATTAAATTATTCATTGCCCGCAAAGGCGCAAAGTCGCTAAGAAATCCGCGAAGTTTTTAGATCATCTGTTCCGCTTGATTTTTTACCGTCTTGATCTCGATGGTTTTTGTGCCGAGGCGGGCGTGTTTCGCCGTCAGACGAATCGTGCCGGGTTTTTCGGTCGATCTGATCCAGATCGCGCCGACGCCGCCGACGAGCGCGAACGGATTATCGCCGATGATCTCACCGTTTTCGACCGCGAACATGATCGCGGCGTGCGCGAACGGCTGAACGTTGCCGAATTCGTCCGCAACTTTGAACACAACCCGCGTCGCGTCAATTCCGTCCGCCGTTAATTCCGCGTCGTCGGCAGTCACAAGAAACTGTTTTTCGACGCCTTTCGCGGACATTTTCTTTTCGATGACCTTTTTGCCGCCGATATAGCCTTCGATTCGCAGATCTTCCCAGCCTTTGCCGATCGCGTCGTGCAAATTCGCCGTAAAAGGCGCGTATTTCAAACTCGGATAAGTCTTGCGGTCGGGTTCGACCTCGGCAACCAAACGCTGCCCGACGAAATATTTGAGCTTTTCGCAGTTCGAGCAAACGAGCGCGTTCGTGAAAGTCTCGTTTTCATCGCCGCGCGCCCAATCAAAGCCGGGTTCGAGCACGATTTCTTCCGACGGGTCGCACTGCGATTTATAAAATCCGGCGGCGGGTTTGGGAATCCGAAAAATATCCGAAACGCCGTGATAACAGATGCGGTCGCCCGAACCGAAATAATCGTGCGTGTTGTAATCGAACGCGCACCAGCCGAGTCCGCCCGCATATTTGACGCTTGAAGCCAGCGCATCGTGAACGCGTGCGTGACGATGCGTGTGTTCGCGGATTCGCTCGACGTTATCGCCGCGTTTTGTCGGATACATATGACCGTTAAATTCGGTATTTAGGTAAAGCGGATGATTCGGCGGACGTAGCGGAAAGCCGAAATCGTTCATCGTGTAAACGTCTTCGAGGCGTTCGGAATTATAACGATAACGCACGCCGCCGGTTTGCCGCGTATCGTCGAGATCGTGCGCGAGCTTGTTCGTCCGCGTGTAAAAATCGCGGTTATCGCCCGATTCGTTGACGCGCACGCCCCACAAAATCACGGAAGGATGATTCCAATCGCGCCGAATCATTTCGTCAACGTACTGCACCGTCAAATCCTGCCAAGCCTTGTCGCCGATATGCTGCCAGCCCGGAATTTCCTCGAAGACTAAAAGCCCGAGTTCGTCGCAAGCATCGAGAAAATGCACCGATTGCGGATAATGCGACGTGCGGACGATGTTGCATTTCAGTTCTTTTTTGAGAATGTAAGCATCGCGCCGCTGAACCCGCGCGGGCATCGCTTGTCCTGTAAAAGGAAACGTTTGATGACGATTCAGCCCGCGCAGTTTCAGATGTTTGCCGTTCAGATAAAAACCTTCGGGCGTAAATTTCGCCTCACGAAAACCGATGCGCGTGTCGTAATGATCGGTAATTTTGTTGTTTTGTGAAAGCGTTACCCGAATATCATAAAGTTTTGGTTTATTAACGTCCCAAAGCTCAATCGCGCCAAGATTTTCGAGTGATATTGTTTTCCATGTCGGTTTTTCATCAGTATTTGAGAACTCAACCTTTTGACTTTGTTTGGAAACAGTTTTTTCACCGTCACGCAATTCAACAGTTATTTCATAAGTGACTCCGATTTTTGAGAATGCTGAGAGAAATACGTCAGTTTTGACACTTCTATCGTTTTGCAAAACATTAATCGGTTTCGCAAACACATTCTCAATGAACGCATAATTCACAACGCGTAAATTTACGTCGCGGTAAATGCCGCCGAAGGTCAGATAATCGATCATCCCGCCGAACGGCGGAATGTCGGCGCGTTCGGTCGAATCGACTTCGACGGCGAGCACATTATCGCCGTTCCAATTGATATTTTTCGTCAGTTCAAACGAAAAAGGCGTGTAGCCGCCGCGATATTCGCCCAAATTTTGCCCGTTGATAAAAACTTTTGCCGCCGTCATCACGCCGCCGAAATCGACGAAAACGCGTTTGCCCTGCAGTTCCTTCGGCAGTTTGAAATGTCGGCGATAAACCGAAACGAACATATATTCCTTTTCGTCGAAACCGTTCATCGGCAGCATTTTGTTCGTGTGCGGAATCGTCACGCGCGTAAAATTTTTGTCGTTAAAATTGGTCTGCAACGCTTCGGGCGAAGATTTTTCGCTGTAGAGCCACCGATGATTGAGCGGAATGATTCGGCGCTCGGAAATGCTCGCTGGCAAAGCGATATTTTCCGTCACGGTTTCAGCTTGCGTCGAATTCGCCAGCAAAGAAAGACTCGCCGCACCGACGGCGGTCGTTTTCAAAAAGTTTCTGCGGTTTAATTTTTGTTCTTTTGACATTTAGTTTTAATTTAAAGATTTACTTTTCGGAATAGATGAAAGGTAATAGATAATAGGTGAAAGATAAAGCCAAAACCCAAAACCCAAAACCCAAAACCCTATTACCTTGAATTATTCGCCGTCGGCATTTTCTGCAAAAGTTTTTTCAATTCGGCGACGATTTTCGCGTATTTCGGATCGTTTGCCAGATTCTTTAGTTCCAACGGGTCTTTCGAAATATCAGTCAGGATCGAGCCCAATTTTCCGTCTTCGTATTCGACATAATGCCAATTATCTTTGCGCACGGATCTGCCGAATTTGTCGCGGTTCTGCATCACGCTGTAAGCCGGATAATCCCATTTCGCATCAGGTTTTTTGAGGAGCGGAACCAGACTCTGACCTTGAATATTCGCGGGACGCGGCAAACTGCACAGCTCGGCGAGCGTCGGGTACATATCCAAAAGCTGGACATTGCGGTCGCTCGTTTGCGTTTTTCCTTTCGGGACGGCGATCAGCAGCGGCACGCGCAAACCGATCTCGAAGAGCGAATAAGCCTTTGACCATTTGCCCTTTTCGCCGAGATGATAACCGTGATCGCCCCAGAAAACGATGATCGTGTTATCGGCTAAACCGTTTTT
>CADEFG010000186.1 GCA_902826505.1 uncultured Acidobacteriota bacterium | reverse complement strand
GCAAATTCAGCGCGGCAGGTCTGCGCTGGAATTACGACGGGCTCGACAAAGCGCAAGTTCCGACGCGCGGAATTCTTTCAAGAAATTCGCTTAATTATTTTTTCGACAGTCCGGGTGCGGTCGGCAGATTTACGCAGGCGGAGACCAGATTTAATATTTTTCACCCGCTCAGCGAGCGAAATATCGCTTTCGGATTTGGTGGCGGCGGCACGACTTTCGGCAACGCCGCACCGCAATTACAACAGTTTACGCTCGGCGGACCGCTGCGTCTCGGCGGTTACGGATTTGAAGAATTTCGGGCGGGCAATTATCTGCAAGGCGGTTTCGGCGTGCTTTACAACCCGAAGTTCTTCCCGTCGTTTTTGGGCGGCAAAGCTTATCTCGGCGCGTGGTATGAAGCGGGCAGCGCGTTTGAAAGATTCAGTGTGGCGAATTACCGGCAGAGCATTTCGAGCGGCGCGATCTTGGAAACTCCGTTCGGACCCGTTTTTATCGGCGGCAGTCTGAACGAAAACGGGCGCGGAAGATTTTATTTCTCGTTCGGCAGATTTTTTAGATAAATTTATTTTCCGTTTTGAAAAAGTTTCATCAAAGCTTTTTCTTCAGGTTCGTATTCGTTATCCAAACGTTTAATTTTACGCTCGCTTTTCGCCGTGAATTCTTCAAGCGTGACGCCGTTTTCATAAGATTTCAGAACGGTCGGATGAATATATGAACTCCGCGCGACGGTCGGCGTATTGCCAAGCTGTTCGGCGACTTTTTTGACCGCGCTCAAAATATTTTTTTTCAACGTTTTTTCCTCGTCACAGCATCCGATTTCTGCTAATTCGATCGCCGCGAGAAGCGTTCCGCCCCAAGTTCGAAAATCCTTTGCCGAAAATTCGGGCGCGGTTATTTCCTTCAAATATTCGTTGATGTCCTTTGGCTTGACCGAGCGCGGTTTATTTTCAGCGTCGAGATAATGAAAAAGTTTGCGCGCGCCGCCGAGCGATTTCAAGTCTTTAAGCAAATCGGCAAGCTCTTCATCAACCAACAATTTTCGGTGTTTGATGTGGTGTTTGCCGACAAAACTGAAAATCAATTTTCCCTTTTTACCGATTTCGAGATGCCGGTTCTGCAAGGTCGTGATGCCGTAGGTTTTGTAATGTTTGACCGATTCTTCCGTGCCGATGCGAATGTAAAGCGAGTTGATGAGCCGCATCATGACGGCTAAAACTTTTTCCCGCGGAAAGCCTTCGAGCGCGATATGTTCATTGGTAACTTTTCGCAATTTCGGCAAAAATTCGCCGAATTTTTCAATTTTTGCAAACTTTTTGCGCTGTTGCCGTTCGGCAAATTTCGGATGATAAATATATTGAACTCTGCCCGATGCGTCCATTCCGATAGCTTGAATTTTCCCGTTTGCCGAAGGATTTACCCGCACATATTTCCACGCCGGCGGAATAACGAGCAGTTTAATTCTTGCGAGTTGTGTTTCGTCTGTGAGGCGCTCGCCTTTGACTGTAAAATACTTGAAGTTTTTCGGTTTTGAGCCTTTGCGCTGAAACCATTTGGCGCGTTTGCCCTTTTCGATTTTCTGTTTTGCCAGCAAGGTATCGAAAATCGGTGATTTGCCTTCTTTTTTTACCATTAAACCCGTCCTTGTTCATCAATTTCTTTAAAGTATAACTCATAAAAACGGCAATTAAAAGATATATCTTTTTTGGCAGTAAGTCGTTGGAAAATAAGATATTTTACTTTACTTTTAAGCGAAAAATTCCTATACTGAAAGGACAACTTGTTTCACAGATGCAACATCTAATCAAACAAGAAAGAGGAGGAAAGAAAATGAATACGGAAACAATCAACAACGTGTTTGAATTCGACAAAAAGGAAGAAGTTTTGAGCAAAAAAGAGATGATCTTGTCGCTGTTTGCAAACGGCACGACCGAGGTTGAAACGATCGCGGCGATCTCGGGCGCGAAACCGAGTTATGTCGGTTCCGTTCTTCAGCAAGCCGGATTGATCGACAACTATTTCGATCTTTATACTTCGACAAATTATCCGATGAATATTTACTCGAAACATTTTCGCGGAAAACTCGGGTTTAAGGATGTCGCGACGGCGCGCCGCAGCGTTCGCAATCTGGAAGAATCGTATCGTTATTTCGACAAATTGCAAGACCGTGCCGGACAGCATCACACGCTCGAAATGGGTTTGACGATGCTCGACCGCGCGCGTTGGACGGGCAAACTCGAAGAAGCCGAGGTTTATCGCCTGTGGATCGTCAATAAATTAAGCCGTCCGCTGGTTGATAACGTGAAATCTTTGGAAGAAAAACGACAGGAAAAGGCGCGTGAAACGGAGCCGACCGAATTAAAGGTTGCGGCGTAAGCCGATCCGCGCTTTTTGAAAATAATTAATTATCTGAAATTTGAAATTTCAAATTCGGAATCAAAAAGAGGTTTTTATCAATGGGTTTAGAATTAATTGAAAGCCCTGTCCGGCAGAATAATTTGACGATCGGACAGGCAACTTTGGAAGACGTGCAGAGCGAGCCTTCCTTACGTCCGAAATCTTTGGACGAATATATCGGACAGACGAAAATTGTCAGCAATTTAAAGATTTTCTTAAAGGCGGCACTGCGCCGCAGCGAAGCGCTCGATCATTGTTTGTTTTTTGGTCCGCCGGGACTCGGCAAAACGAGTTTGGCGGTGATTATTTCGAACGAACTCGGCGCGAGTTTAAAGACGGTGCACGCGCCGTCGGTTGAAAAAGGCGGCGATCTGGCGGCGATTCTGACGAATCTCGAAGAAGGCGACGTGCTTTTTATCGACGAAATTCACCGTCTGCGCCCGCAAATCGAGGAAATTCTCTATCCGGCGATGGAAGATTACAGTCTCGACATTATGATCGGACAAGGAACGGCAGCGCGTTCGATCAAAATTGAACTGCCGAAATTTACGCTCGTCGGCGCGACGACCCGCGCCGGTTTGATCTCCGCGCCGCTGCGCGGACGTTTCGGAATCGTCAATCATCTGGATTTTTACCCGCGCAAGGATTTGGAGATCATCGTTCATCGCTCGGCGGAAATTTTAGGCATCGAGATCGAATCGAGCGGCGCGAGCGAAATTGCCCGGCGCGGACGCGGAACACCGCGCATTACGAATCGGCTGCTGCGGCGCGTCCGCGATTATGCCGAAGTTTTGGGCGACGGACGGATTACGGGCGCGATGGCGCAAAAGGCTCTGGACGAGATGGAAGTTGACCGTTTCGGTTTGGACGAAGTTGACCGCAAGCTGCTGCTTTCGATCATCGAAAAGTTCGACGGCGGTCCGGTCGGCATCGGGACGATCGCCGCTTCGATCAGCGAAGATCGCGAATCGATCGAAGAAGTGATCGAGCCTTACCTGATCCAGACCGGATTTCTAAACCGCACGCCGCGCGGTCGCGTCGTGACGCCGCTTGCCTATCAGCATTTCGGTTTTGAAGTGCCGAAATCGGAAGAGGTAATTTCTCTGGCAAGTTAGTTTTTAATCAAAAGAGAAAGCGGCTCAATCTGATCAGATTGAGCCGCTTTCTCTTTTTTCGCATCCGATTTTTATTCGGTTGGTTGCGTTGGCTTTGCCGCCGCCATATTTGCTTCGATCTGCAAAGTGACTTTTATTTCATCGGAAACCGAAGCGGTTCCGTTCGGCAGTTTGCTGTCGTAATTGACGCCAAAATCGCGTCGATTGATCATCGTTTCGCCGGTAATTCCCATGCGCGTCCCGCGTTCCCCGACGATAAACCCGACAATATCAAACGGAAATGTGACCGATTTGGTCACGTCCCGGATTGTCAGATTGCCCGTCATCATCCATTGTTTGCCTTTTTTCTCGATCTTTGTGCTTTTGAATGTCATATCGGGATATTTTTCGGCATCGAAAAATTCCGGTTTTTGCAAATGGGTGTTGCGTCCCGCCGCGCCCGTATCGACGCTCGCAATTTTTGCGGTAAATTCAACCGAAGATTTTGTCACGTCCTTGGCGTCATAATTGACGGTTCCCGTAAAATCGCGGAAATAACCCGGAACTTCGATCAAACCCATATGTTTGACCCGAAAACCGATAAAACTGTGCGCTTTGTCAAAACTATACGCGCCCGACACGCCTTCGTCCTTTTTGCCGCCGAGCGCCAGAAATCGCTGTTCGAAACTGAGATTTGCCGCGTCGCCGCTAAAATCGAAAAACGCGACGCCGAGAACAAACGAAAAAACAATCAATGATAAAAACAATTTACCTTTCATAAAAAACTCCCTTTTTTAGATTTTGCTGATATTTTGTAGTTCAGGAATAAAATTGTAACTCAAAAAGATTCTTTTTATGAAATACTATTTTTCAGAGCGACAAAAAATAAGATGAGGTGGGAAACGATCCAAAATTGGTTTTTTGGTCTCGGCGAAAATTACGGCGTCAATCCGCTGATTTTCGGGGCGATTTATGTCGGCGCGATTCCGTTTTTTTCGCTTTCGATCGGCTGGCTGATTCGAAATTACCGCACGGGAAAGTCAATTGTTCTGCCCGCGTTTTTGGCGATGTTTTTCTTTATTTCGGCTTATATTTATCTGATTTTTGCCGGAAAAAATGTGCCGTTTTGGGTTTACGGCGCGGTCGTTGCAATGATTTTATTCGGCGCGTATTCGACGTTCAAGAAGATTCGCAAACAGATCAAAGAAGTGTAAAAAACGTTTCAAAAAATATGCCTGAGAAATATGATTTGATTGTCATCGGCGGCGGTTCGGCGGGTTTGGTCGCGGCAGGCGGCGCGGGAATTTTAGGCGCGCGCGTGGCTTTGATTGAGAAAAACCTGCTTGGCGGAGATTGTCTTTACACGGGCTGTGTGCCGTCAAAAGCATTGATTCGTTCGGCAAAACTGGCAAGCGACGCGAAACGCGCTGCGGATTTCGGATTTCGGATTTCGGATTTCGGATTTCGGAACGATAAATTCGCGTCCGTCACAAACCGCGTTCAAAATGTCATCAAAGCGATCGAACCCCACGATTCGCCCGCGAGATTCGAGAAAATGGGCGTTGAGGTTATCTTCGGCACGCCGCGATTTTTAAGCTCGACCGAAATCGAAGTCACGCTCAAAGAAACGGGCGCGGCAAAGATTCTCAAAGCCAAACGTTTTTGCATTTCGACCGGCTCGTCGCCGTTCGTGCCGCCGATCGAAGGCTTGGAAGAGACGGGTTTTATTACGAATGAAAACCTTTTTCACCTCAAAGATTTGCCCGCGAGATTGATCGTTCTCGGCGGCGGCGCGATCGGCGCGGAAATGGGACAGGCGTTTCAGAGACTCGGTGCCCGCGTGACGCTCGTTGAAATGGCAGATCGGATTTTGATCAAGGAAGACGAAGAAGTTTCCGCTTTGATGGAAGAAGTTTTTCGTCAGGAAGGCATCAAAGTCCTGACCAAATCGAAAGCCGTCAGAGCGCGGAAAAATTCCAAAGGCGAAAAGGTTTTAACGGTTGAAAGCGGCGACAAACAAACGGAAATTGTCGCCGATGAAATTCTCGTCGCGCTCGGGCGCAAGGCGAATGTCAAAGGTTTAGACCTCGAAAACGCGAATGTCAAATACGACGAAAAACGGATCGAAACCGACGCGTATCTGCGGACGACGGCGAAAAATATCTTTGCGGCGGGCGATGTGACGAATCATTTTCAGTTTACGCACACCGCCGATTACGAAGCGCAGATCGTTTTGCAGAATTGCTTTTTATTTTATCCCCTGACGAAAAAAGCCGATTACCGCGTGATTCCGTGGGCGACTTTTACCGAACCGGAAATCGGGCGCGTCGGTTTGACCGAAAACGAGGCAAAGAAAAAACACGGTAAAGTAAAAGTCATCAAGGTTCAGTTCGAGGAAAACGACCGCGCTCATGCCGAAGGCGAAATCGAGGGTTTTGCAAAAGTGATCTTAAACGGCAAACGAATTGTCGGCGCGCAGATCGTCGGCGCACGCGCCGGTGAATTGATTCACGAATTCGTTTTGGCAATGCGCCTCGGGTTATCGCTCGACGATTTGAACAAAGCGATTCACGTTTACCCGACGCTTTCAAAGATCACGCAAGCCGTCGGCACGGAAAAAACGCTCGAAAGTCTGCAGTCACCTTTCGTGCAAAAATGGTTTGCGAGATATTTGAAAATTTGGCGATAGGAAAGGTAAAAGATTTTTTACGCGGATTAATGTGTTGTGGTTGTATCGGCGAAATAAACAGCGAGTTTATTTCGCCGATACAAGATGATCCGAAACTTTACGCGGAAGATTTCGATAGTTTGCGGACGATGATTTGTTTTGATGAAAAAAGCAACCAATTTAGTGCGCGATTTGCGAGTCGCAATTACGGCAAGAAACGGACAGGTCGTGCGTTTTAACTATGCTCGAAAAGTAGCAGTGAGTTTTTTTTTGTGGTAAATTGAGTTATAAATGGTTGAATATTTAACACTGATGCAGTCGTTTTTTTTCAGTGCCGGGCTTAAGTTGCGGACAGTTATGAACGTTGCGGCGTCCCGAAGCGGTTTGATAATCGCCGGTGCTCTTTCGTGTTTCTTAGCGCTGCCGGTTTGCGCACAACAAGTTGATTCTAAGGCGTTGCCGGTTGTAGTGCAGCCGGGCGCCCCGGGACAACCAACGCGCACACTGCCGTCAACGACGAGGGCGATTCTGCCGCCCCGTTCACCGAAGGACGTGGAATTCATGCAAGGAATGATCATGCACCACGCGCAAGCGGTTGAAATGACGGCGCTGATCGAATCGCGGACAGAGAACAAGGAGCTCCGCCTGCTCGGAGCGCGCATCAGCCAATCACAATCAGACGAAATAAATTTTATGAAACAGTGGCTCGAAATCAGGAGATTACCGCTTTCGCCGCCCATGCCGGAAATGTCGAACATGGATATGTCGAGCCACAACCATCATACGCTGATGCCCGGAATGCTGACCCCGAAGCAGATGGACGCCTTAAAAAATGCAAAGAACATCTTGTTCGATCAACTGTTTTTGACCGGAATGATTCAGCATCATAATGGGGCATTGATGATGGTCAAGGATTTGTTCGATACGGCTGGCGCAGGACAAGATGCCGAACTGTTCAACTTCGCAACGGATGTCGACAGCGGACAACGCGCCGAAATTAAAATTATGCAAACCATGCTGGATGTAAAACCGTAGAATAAAAATGATGAATCGAGTAAAAACTATCGCTTTCCATTTATTAACAGTCTTATTTGTTTTGTGCTCAAGTTTTGCAGCCGCGACGCCGGCACAAAGTCTTGAGTCGGCACCGCCGCTGCCGGCGGGAATGACAGGTTCCAATGCCAACGATCCGCGGTTCAAACTGTCACCCGGATGGTACGACGCGGGTGAAGCAGCAATGGGCATAAAGCACCTCCAGTTGCTCAAAAAGCCGGACGCGTTTCAACTCGGTTCGGACGATCCTGATAGTCCGAATGTACAAAAAACGCTGGGTCTGCTCGGCGTCGGCGACTCTTCGAAGATGCCAAAGCCTTTTCAGCTGGTTTTTGCGCAGCTCGCTTTTGCCAATTCGGACTTTGCCTTTCAGGGTAATCACCTGTTTCAGGGAAACTTTTATGGAATCAACATCTATGACATCTCTAGTCCGGCGCAAACCAAATTGTTGACTTCGATCGTGTGTCCGGGCGGGCAGGGCGATGTGTCCGTATACAAGAATCTGCTTTTTATGTCGGTGGAAATGCCGAACGGACGATTGGATTGCAGTGCGCAGGGTTTTCCGCCCCAGCCGCCGCCCGTTGAGGGTCAGGAGTTCAAGCCTGACGCGCAAAAAGATCGTTTTCGCGGAGTAAGGATTTTCGATATCACCGACATCAGCAATCCGAAGCAGGTATCCGCAGTCCAAACCTGCCGCGGCTCGCACACGCATACTTTGGTCGTTGATCCGAAAGATAAAAACAACGTCTTCATCTACGTCTCGGGAACATCTTTTGTCCGTCCAAACGAAGAGCTGGCAGGATGTTCGGGGGAAACCCCGGATAAGAATCCAAATACCGCGCTCTTTCGCATTGACGTGATCAAGGTACCGCTCGCGACGCCGCAAAATGCCAAGGTAGTATCGAGTCCCCGGGTGTTTATGGATTCCCGAACGGGTGTCATAAACGGTCTGAATAACGGCGGCACACACGATAATAACGGATTGACGAGACCGTCCGATACTGACCAGTGCCACGATATTACGGTCTAATCGGCGATCGGACTCGCGGCAGGCGCCTGCTCGGGAAATGGAATTCTGCTGGACATCAAAGATCCAGCCAATCCGAAGCGGGTCGATGCGGTAAACGATCCGAACTATGCGTATTGGCACTCAGCCACGTTTTCAAATGATGGGAAAAAAGTCGTGTTTACCGATGAGTGGGGAGGCGGATTGGGTGCGCGCTGCCGTGCGAACGATCCGAACAAATGGGGCGCCAATGCGATTTTCAATTTGACGAATAACAAGCTGAG
>CADEFG010000185.1 GCA_902826505.1 uncultured Acidobacteriota bacterium | reverse complement strand
CTGATCGCGCGGCGCGTGCGCGAACAGGGCGTTTATTGCGAGATCGTGCCGTTTTTTTATCCACTCGAAAAGATTTTGGAGCGCAATCCGAAAGGCGTTATTCTGTCGGGCGGACCGTCGAGCGTTTATGACACGGACGCGCCGAAGGTTTCCGAAGATTTTTACGCTTCGATCGATGCGCCGATCTTCGGGGTTTGTTACGGAATGAATCTGATCGCCAAGGATTTCGGCGGCGCTGCAGAACCTTCCGCGCAGCGCGAATACGGACATGCCAAACTCAAAGTTTTAAGCGGTGAAACCGAGCTTTTTCAAGGTTTGCCGTTTGAGCTCGACGTTTGGATGAGCCACGGCGATCATGTCACCGCACTTCCCGAAGGATTTCACCAAACCGCGACAACCGGCGAAATGATCACCGCGATCGAGAACCAGAAAAAACGGGTCTATG
Source organism: uncultured Acidobacteriota bacterium (assembly GCA_902826505.1). Taxonomy (GTDB): domain Bacteria; phylum Acidobacteriota; class Blastocatellia; order Pyrinomonadales; family Pyrinomonadaceae; genus JAFDVJ01. The sequence goes on along the minus strand of CADEFG010000185.1, from coordinate 8,056 downwards.
CTGTTCAGTTTCACCCGGAAGTTTCGCATACGCCTTTGGGTAAAGAGATTTTGCGCAACTTTCTTTTTAATATTTGCGGTTGTCGCGGCGATTGGACGGCGGCGCAATTTATCGCGGAAGAAATCGAAAAAATCCGCGCCATCGTCGGCGATACGGACAATGTCGTCTGCGGACTTTCGGGCGGCGTTGATTCGACCGTCGCGGCGGTGTTGGTTCACGAAGCGATCGGCGCGCGGCAAACCTGTATTTTCGTCAATAACGGACTCCTGCGCGCCGACGAATTTGAAACGACGCTCGCGCTTTACAAGGAAAAACTTCATTTAAACGTGATCGGCGTTGACGCTTCCGAAGATTTTTACGCCGTGCTCAAAGATGTTGTCGACCCGGAACTCAAACGCAAGGCGATCGGCGCGAAATTCATCGACGTTTTCGACGCCGAAGCTAAAAGAATCGGCGACGTCAAATGGCTCGTGCAGGGAACGCTTTACCCGGACGTGATCGAATCCGTCTCGCTGCGCGGCGCGTCGGTGACGATCAAATCGCATCACAACGTCGGCGGTTTGCCCGAAAAGATGAATCTGAAATTGATCGAACCGCTGCGCGAGCTTTTTAAGGACGAAGTTCGTCTGATCGGCAAAGATTTGGGAATTCCCGATGAAATCTTACAACGTCATCCGTTTCCCGGTCCCGGGCTCGGCGTGCGGATTTTGGGCGATATCACGCCTGAAAAAGTCGAATTACTCCAAAGAGCGGACAAAATCTTTATTGAGGAACTCCATAATTTCAAAATTTACAATGATGTCTGGCAAGCCTTCGCCGTTTTGCTGCCGATTCAATCGGTCGGCGTGATGGGCGATTTCCGCACTTATGAACGCGCGGTCGCGCTGCGCGCCGTGACCTCGACCGACGGAATGACCGCCGACTGGGCGCGGCTGCCACACGAATTCCTGCAAGCCGTTTCATCGCGCATCACCTCAGAAATTCGCGGCATCAACCGCGTCGTTTACGATATTTCATCAAAACCGCCGTCGACGATCGAGTGGGAATAATTCGATTTTGGATTTTAGATTTCGGATTTCGGATTTATGAAAGGTCGGGATCGAAAATCACCTTAAAAATAAATTTCTTTCCATTTAGGTTTGTTTCGGCTTATAATTACTGAACTATCGTTTTACGAATTAATTCGATTTACCGCGAAAGGCGCGAGATCGAATATTGACAAGGGGAATATGAACAAGGGGAAAATTATCAGTTCCGAGCGGGTTTCGACCGGGATTGACGGGTTAGATTACATTCTCAAAGGCGGGCTTCCGCAAAACCGGCTGTATTTGGTTGAAGGGAATCCCGGCACGGGAAAAACGACAATGGGTTTGCAGTTTCTTCTCGAAGGAGAACGCAAGGGTGAAAAAGGACTCTACATCACATTGTCCGAAAGCAAGGAAGAATTAGTAGCGGTCGGACATTCTCACGGCTGGGATCTCGAATCACTGACAATTCACGACCTGACGGTTTCGGGCGAAAGTCTGACCGACGATTCGCGCTACACGGTTTTTCATCCGGCGGAAGTTGAGCTTGATGAAACGACGCGCGCCGTGCTCGATGAAGTCGAACGGATTAAGCCGAAACGCGTCGTTTTCGATTCGCTTTCGGAGATGCGGATGCTCGCGCACAATGCGCTCCGTTTCCGGCGGCAGATTCTCGCTCTGAAGCAGTATTTTATGGGCAAGGAATGTACCGTGTTAATGCTTGACGACCGCGCCGCTGAAGCCTCGGACCGCGAACTTGAATCGATCGCGCACGGCGTTATCCGTCTTGAGTATGTTCCGAGCGAATACGGGAAACAGCGCCATCACTTGCGCGTCGTCAAAATGCGCGGCGTCAAATTTCAATCCGGCTCGCACGATTTTAATATCGAAACCGGCGGAATTATGGTTTTTCCGCGCCTGACTGCCGAGGAAAATAACAAGGCTTTTCAACCCGGAATTTTATCCAGCGAATCAAGTGAACTCGAAGAATTGCTGGGCGGACTCGACTACGGCACGAGCACGATCCTGATCGGACCGGCGGGCATCGGCAAGTCAACGATGGCGATGATGTATGCCTGCACAGCGGCTAAAGAAGGCGAACGGGCGGCGGTTTATTTGTTTGACGAAGGCATCGAAACCCTTTACAAACGCACGGCGGCGATCGGTTTGGATGTCAAAGGTTATGTCGAAAACGGTTTGATCACCGTCCGGCAAATCAAGCTTGCCGAACTGACGCCGGGCGAATTAGCTTATTTGATCAGCCAGGAAGTCGAGAAAAATGAAACACGGGTCGTCGTCATCGACAGCGTCAACGGCTATCTGATGGCAACGCCGCAGGAACGTTTTCTGATGATGCAGTTTCACGAATTGCTCGGTTATCTCAACCGGCGCGGAATCGTCAGTTTTCTGATTGTCGGTCAATACGGTTTGGTCGGGGCGATGCAGAGCCCGATCGACATCAGTTATATGGCGGATACGGTCGTGCTGCTGCGTTATTTTGAAGCCGAAGGCAAAGTGCGGCAGGCAATTTCCGTTTTGAAAAAACGAACCGGCAAACACGAACGGACGATTCGTGAATTTCGCATCGATCAGGGCGGAATAAAATTAGGCGAGCCGCTTTCGGATTTTCGCGGCGTTTTGAGCGGGATTCCCGTTTATCAGGGAAAAACAGACGGGCTAATGGAACAAGGTGGGAATAGAGAAGAAAGATAATAACGGCTTGGAAAACCGTGTACTGGTTTTTATGCCGACCGGGCGCGACGCGGCTTTAGTCTGCGCGACGCTCGAAAAAGCTGACGTTTCGGCGCAGCCCTGCATAGATGCAAAGACGCTGGAAAAGGAAATCGCGGCAGGCGCAGGCGCGGTTTTAATGGCTGAAGAAGGCTTGCTGAACGGAACGCTCGAACATTTGATCGAAACATTTAACCGTCATCCGGTTTGGTCTGATCTGCCCGTCGTACTCTTTGCGGGAAGCACGAACAATTCCGAAAAACTTTTGGTCACGATCGGGACGCGGCTCAATGCGACGATCGTCGAGCGTCCGATTCGCGTGACGATGCTCATCAGCGCGGTGCGCGGTGCGCTTCGGGCACGGCAAAAACAATATCAAACCCGCGATTTGCTCAATCAACTTGAACAATCCGACCGTCAGAAAGATTTATTTCTGGCGACGCTTTCGCACGAACTCCGGACGCCGCTCAATTCGATCCTCGGTTGGATTCAATTGCTTCGCGGCAATAATTCACGCGCCATCGATGCCAAACACGGGTTGGAAGTCATTGAGCGAAGCGCCAAAGCACAGGCGGAACTGATCTCGGATATTTTGTTCGTTTCGCGGATTATCACCGGTAAGCTGACGCTAAATCTACAGCCGATCGATTTGATTCCGGTCATTGAAGAAGCACTCGAAGTCGTGCTTCCGTCGATCAATGCAAAGAATATTCAGATCAATGTTTTCTTTGATCCTAAGATCAGGCAAATAAAGGGCGATCATGACCGTTTGAAACAGGTTTTCTGGAATATTTTTTCAAATGCCGTTAAATTTACGCCGCCCGGCGGTCGGATCGATGTTCGCGCGTTCGTCAACAACGCACAGATCGCGATTGAGATCAGCGATTCGGGACTTGGCATTGAACCCGATTTTTTACCCTTTATTTTTGAGCGCTTTAGTCAGGCTGACAGTTCCTACACGCGAAAAGTCGGCGGTCTCGGTCTCGGTTTGGCGATCGTGCGGCATCTGGTCGAAATCCACGGCGGAAGCGTCGGCGTCAAAAGCGAAGGCGCCGACCGCGGCGCAACTTTCACCATAAAACTGCCCGTTTTAGCCGCGCCACAAACAGCTTCCGACGCGAATAAAACTTCCGATGAAACCTCCGAAACCGTAAAACCTAACGAACCGCCCAAAGGAATTCACGTTTTGCTGGTCGAAGACAACGACGATTCCCGCGAAATGCTCGCCGTTTTGTTCACGCAATTCGATCTGCAAATCACCGCCGTTGCCTCGGTTGCCAAGGCATTGGCGGTGCTCGAAAATGCGCGTCCCGATATTTTGATCAGCGACATCGGAATGCCTGACCAAGACGGCTACGATCTGATTCGCCAAATCCGCCAACTTCCGCCCGAAAAAGGCGGGCGTATTCCAGCCATCGCGCTGACCGGCTATGCGAGCCTTCAAGACCGCCAGCTTGCGCTGAAAGCCGGTTATCAGGATCATCTTTCAAAGCCGGTCGATGTTAATGAGCTGTTCGAAATTGTAAAAAGCATTGTGGACCAAACAGATCATTCAAAAGCGATGATCAATTCGCAATAACTGCTTTGTTATTAAGACATTTTACGCTTTTTTTCATTTTTGAAAAATTTCGAAAAAACGCTCGTAATAAACCGATCTGTTTTAGAAACCAGTGATTTTAAGATCTGTTTTTTACAACGATTCGAGGATTTCAAAAAATGTTGCATTCGGGAAAAACATTTGCGCTTTGCAGTTTAAACTTAATATACTTGAGCCATAAAACTTATTGTTAAAAAGGAGTTTGCTGAAATTATGAACTGTCCGGTGTGTAATGTTGCGTTAACTATGACGGAGCGTCAAGGTGTTGAGATCGACTATTGCCAGCGATGTCGCGGCGTTTGGCTCGACCGGGGCGAATTGGATAAGATTATCGAACGTTCCGCCGACAATCAGCGGCATTCGACCGATTCCCGCGATGCGCGTTACGAGGAGCGCAGTCATTACAAAAAGGACGACGATTATCGATACGGTCACAAAAAGAAGAAAAAAGAGTCGTTTCTGAGCGATCTTTTTGACTTTTGATTTATCGCTCAAGTTAAAGGATAAGCGGATTATCTTAAAATTCATTTTGGGATCTCGCGAAAAAGTTTTGCCAGATCCGCCGCCTGATAGTGCGCGTTGAGTCCGCTCGGATTCGGAAGCAGCCAGACGCTTGTCGCGGCGATTTTTTCTTCCTGCAATCCGGGTTTTGCTTTTGGCTTTTGAAACGCGGCGCGAAAAGCGGTAATGCCTAAAACCGCGAGAGTTTGCGGACGGTATTTTTCGAGTTTCCTGACCAGTAGTTTGCCGCCCTCGATAAATTCCCCGGTCGTTAATTCATCGGCACGCGCGGTTGTCCGGCGGCAAAAACTCGTGATGCCGTAGCCGTTTTCCAAAAGTTCGTGTTCTTCCGAAGGGTGCAAAATTCTCTCGGTAAAGCCCGCTAAAAAAAGAACCTTCCAAAAACGATTGCCCGGTTTGGCAAAATGAAAGCCGGTCGCGCCCGACCAAATGCCCGGGTTGATGCCGCAGAACAAAACCTTGAGATTATGATCGATCAAATCTTCGGTCGTCCGATTTACGGCGTCGCGCAGATCTTCTTTCGAGGGTTTGAAGTTTTTCATAATTCAATCTTACAAAATTAACGGGTAAAGATGCTAAAATCTCTTTTTTATAATTTTATGAAATTCGGTTTGATTGCCGGAAACGGTAAATTTCCCTTTCTCGTCGTCGAAGGAGCGCGCAAAGCGGGCGCGTCTTTGGCGGTCGTCGCGATTCGTGAAGAAACGGATCAACGCATCGAAGAAGTCGCCGAAAAAGTTTTGTGGGTCGGCATCGGTCAGCTCGGCAAGATGATCTCGTTTTTTAAAAAAGAAGGCGTCACGAAGGCGATCATGGCGGGACAAGTCAAACACGTCCAGATCTTTTCGGGCGCGCTGCCCGATCTGCGGATGATAAAAATGCTCTGGAATCTGCCGCAAAGAAATACCGACGCGCTGATCGGCGGCGTCGCCGATGAAATGCGGCGTGAAGGAATCGAATTGATCGATTCGACTTATTTTATCCAGGATCAGCTCGCCCAGGAAGGCGTTTTGACGCGGCGTAAACCCGACAGCATCGAACAGGGCAATATCGAATACGGTTTGCGCATCGCGGGCGAAATCGCGCGGCTCGATCTGGGACAGACGATCGTCGTTCGCGCCAAAGCGTGTGTTGCGGTCGAGGCGATGGAAGGAACCGACGCGGTGATTCGCCGCGCCGGTGAATTGGCGAAAGGCAAACTGACGGTCGTCAAAGTCGCCAAACCGAATCAGGATATGCGTTTCGATGTGCCGGTCGTCGGTGTGCCGACCGTTCGGACAATGATCGAAGCGGGCGCGACCTGTCTTTGCCTGACACCGAACAAAACCTTGCTGTTCGATAAAGAAGAAATGCTCAAACTCGCAAACGAAAATAAAATCTGCGTGGTTGCTGTACGAGACGAAACAAATCTCGCCTAACTTGCGTAGAAAGTAAGAACTTTTCACCGCCCAGGGCGCGGAGAACATGGAAGCGAAAATTATGTTTTGTCATTTCGGATTCGAGGTTTCGAACTAGAAAGTTTCTGTGCGTTCGAGTCCTTCGCGGCAAAAATATTGGAGAAAAATGAAAAAAAATTTATCAGGTTTATTTTTAGTTTTAACGTTTCTTTTTCCGTCGTTTGCCCTGGCGCAAACAACGGTCAAAATTACGCCGCAAGAGCGTAAAATGGCAGATTCGATCACGGCGGCACAGCTCAAGGATTATTTATACTATGTCGCTTCAGACGAAATGGGCGGACGCGACACGCCCTCGCAGGGACTTGATCTGACGGCGAAATTTATCGGCACGCTGCTTTCGCGCTGGGGTTTTAAACCGGCGGGCGATAATGGCAGCTTCTTTCAAAGAATGGATATGCACCGCGACGTTGTCAATCAGGCAAGCACGGTTGCCGCGGTCAACGGGCAAAATCTGATCTACGGCACGGATTTCATCGCGAATGCGACCGGCGGCGCGATCGCCAATGCGCCGCTGGTTTTCGGCGGCAACGGCTGGCTCATCAAATCGAAAAATATCGAACCGCTCAAAGATATCGACGTGCGCGGCAAAGTGGTCGTTGTTTACGCTGACAATCAACCGCGCGGCGCGACTTTTCAGGAACTTTTTGCGAGCGGCAAACAGGGCGAAGCGTGGGCAGACCCGCTGACTTACGCCAAACAAAACGGCGCGGTCGGATTGATCGTCGTTGCGACGCCGAATACCGAAAGAAACTGGGAAAACCTGCGCCGGCAACGCGAGCGCGGCAATTTTGTAGTGGACAAATTACAGGAAAAAAGCAATGAACAGTTTCCGACGCTCTTTGTTTCAAGAAAAGTGGCTGAAAATATGTTCAAAAACGAATCGAACGATTTGAACAAACTAACCGAAATTTACAATTCGACCGCGCCGCTGCCGGTTTTTAATTTTAGTGCCGGCAACACCGCGACCGTCACCGTCACGATCAACGTCGAAAAAGCGGCGACCCAAAATATCGTCGCAATTTGGGAAGGAACGGACGCGGTTTTGAAAAACGAATATGTCGCGATCGGCGCGCATTACGATCACGTCGGGACGAATCCGAACGCGCGCGGCGACGATAAAATCTGGAATGGTGCGGATGATGACGGTTCGGGCACGGTCGCGGTTTTAGCAATCGCCGAAGCATTGGCGAAAGCGCCGAAACGTCCGAAACGGTCAGTTCTTTTCGTCTGGCACTGCGGCGAGGAAAAAGGTTTGCTCGGAAGCGAGTATTTCAACAAATTTCCGACCGTTGATATTAAAAATGTCGTCACGCAGCTCAATATTGATATGATCGGGCGAAGCCGCAAACCTGACGACGCCAACCCGCGAAACAAAGACCTTTCGGGCGAAAACGCGATTTATGTGATCGGTTCGGAAATGATGAGCTCGACGCTTGGCGCGATTACCAAGGGAACGAACGACGCGTATCTGAAATTAGGCTACGATTATCGTTACGACGACCCGAAAGACACCAACCGGTTCTTTTTCCGTTCCGACCATTTTAATTATGCCGTCAACGGCATCCCGATCGTCTTCTGGTTTGACGGCGTTCACGAAGATTATCACGGCGCAGGCGACGAACCGCAAAAGATCGATTATCCGAAGATGGAAAAAATTACGCGGACGATCTTTTTAACATTGTGGGAAGTTTCCGATTTGAAAACGCGTCCGGCAGTTGATAAAC
>CADEFG010000184.1 GCA_902826505.1 uncultured Acidobacteriota bacterium | reverse complement strand
GGTGTAGAAATACATATAATTTCCGCGCAGATCGGCAAGGCGTTTGCGGCGCAGGAAATAATCGGAAAGTTTTTCGATCTGGCGCACCGGATCGATTCGCTCAAACAGACTTTCCTGCACGTCGGCGCGCGACGGCGTTGCTTTGCTAATTGCGCCGCTGATGATTTTTCCGCGAATATTTGTCGGCGTGATAACTTGAAACCCGTTCAAACGATTCAGAAAGTTCGGCGTCCGCGCGGCAATTCCGAAAACCGAGATCTGATTTGAAACATAATTCCGCGCCGAATTTGTCGCGAGCGTCGTCAGATCGAACGAGGCGAACCGCGTCCGCAAACCCGACCAGCGCAAGCTGAGAACCGAACGCGCCGCGCTTGCGCCGCGCACAATATTAAGCGCCGAGGTCGCCAAACCGCCGTAACGAAAATAAATCGCCGCCGCCCGCAGCGCAATCCCCGCGACGATGCGGAAAACGCCGCGCGACGGCGCTTTGTGTTTGACGCGCCAAAGCTCGTTCGGATTTTGGATTTTGGATTTTGGATTTTGGATTTCAAGAAAAGAGAATTGGAATTTGGAATTTGGAATTTGTGTCTGAAGAGTGTCGGCACCATTGCTGACGCGCGGGTTGACGCCTCTTATTTCAAACGCCGCGATTTCGTCCTTGCCGCCGACGACTGCCTGACCGCTTTCGTTGACCAAGACGAACTGCGCTTTTTCGACATCGTGTTCGAATTCCGTGAGTTTTTTTCCCGTTCGCGCATCGATCGTGATCAAATCGTCCTTGTCGGCAACCAGAATCGTTCCCGCGCCCGAAAAAACAAAATTCGTCAAACCTTTGTCCGCGCCTTTGTAGCGCCAGAGAGTTTTGCCGTTACCTGTATCGATCGCCGACACGCCAAAGCTTCCTTCTTCGTCGATTTCGCCGTCCTTGATGCGCGTAAACTGCCCGCCCGTGCGAACGTATAAAACATTTCCGACCACCGCCATTTCCGGCGTCACGCCCAAATCTTTGGCTTCCCACTCGACTTTGTTCGTTTTGCGGTTAATCGCACGCACTTTTCCGTGACCGGATGTGTAGAGATATTTGTCGTCAAAAACCGGGTCGGCTTCGGTCAGCGCGAGACCGCCCTCGTTGACCTTGAAGCGTTCGCGTTCGCCTTCTTTTCCGGTTTTTGCGTCATACGTGGTCGCGCCTTCGTAGAACAGATAAAGTTTGCCGTCAAGGATCAACGGCGGACGATAATTATCGAGCGTGTACGGAACTTCCGCGTCCGTATCAAAACGCGAAGGCATCATCTGCACGTCGGATTCGAGCTCTTTTTTCCAAAGCTCGTCGCCGCCGGAAAGTTGAAAAACATGAACGACCGGCGAGCGTTTAAATTCTTCGCCCGTTTTGCCTTTCGCTTTTTTGACGAGGACGACCGCGAGCAGATCTTGCGACGGATCGACCGCGAGTTGCATCACGTCGCCTTTGACCTTATCCGAACGCCAGAGCGTTTCGCCCGAAAGCAAATCAACCGCTTCGACGGAATCGGCGTTACGGAAGTTTCGTCCAAACCTTTTGTCCGTTTGCGCCAAAGCCTTTCGCCCGTTTGACCGTCGAGCGCAAACAGCGAATTTTCGCTGCCCGCCAATATAATGCCGAAATCGGTCGTTTGATAAAATTGGATCTTACCGTCGAGATTGGATTGCCAGACAGGCTGCGCGCGAGAAATCGAAACGAACAAAGCCAAAAAGCAGAAAAGTAAAGCTAAAACTTTCATACCGGTTATTTTAGCTTTTATTTGACGGGTTGGAAAGAATTTTCCGAATTATTGAATGCGATACGCTTTGCTTTTCCAGAGAATAACGACCGTTCCGCTGAATTGGTCGGCGATCGAGCGCAAGCCCGAATCGAGTTTTTGATAATCGTTCGTTCCGCGATTGACGGTTTTTTGTTTTTGATTGGTGTAAGCCGCGTCAAACCAGATTCCGCCGACGTTATTGAATGTCTTGCCGCCGACGCTGCGCGATTTTCCGGCTTCTGACTCTAGTTTTTTCGGATTGCTCGGAACGGAACGAGTTGTTTTCAGTCGCGGTTCAGCGGCAGCATCGGTCACCGCCTGATCGTCTTTTGAGTAAGCTTCCTTATTACTTTTTTTATCCTTTCGCTTATTTTCTTCCTGAATCGAAACTCCGCCGGTAATTGGTTTATTTGCTTCGTTTTTGGTTTCGGTCTTCGCCAAATCCGCGTCCTCTTCGCGGCTGATCTTGTCTTGCGGAGTTGCCTGCGGCATAACCATCGGTTGATTAACCGACGGGATGCTTGATTCCGGCTGCTCGGAAGGCTTCCGCTCGGTCGGCGCCGGAGGCATATTTGCCAGAGTATTTGCCGCCGCCGTATTTGCCGAAGAAACCGGCGCGGAACCTGTCGGTGCCGTTGCGTTTGCAATGGCAGATGAATTTGCCGGCGCAATCGCCGTATTCGAACTCGAAGAAACATTCGCGGCTGGCTGCGCGGCGGGTTTTTCCATTGGCGCTTGTTTATCCGTCGAAAATGAAACTTCCCCACCGCGCGAACCCGTCAAATTCTGCAAAACCAAAAAGCCGAGAAGTCCGCCGAATAAAACAACGAGCGCGCCCATCGTGTAGGCAACCTGCGGAAAGACGAAAAGTTTGCGATACCACGGCGTTTTGGCTTCGGCAATTTTCGCCGGAGCAACAGAAAAAGCGGTTTCCGTTTCCGCTTCCGAATTTAAGGCAGTGACATTCGACAGAATTTTCCGGCACCTTGTGCAATCCGCCAGATGCGCCGTAAAGCGTTGCCGCGCCGCATCGGGCAAAGCGTTTTCGGCAAACGCGGAAATATCATCCGCGTCAAGATGCGTGCCCGCTGAAGTCGCAGCTTCAGCGCCCCGCGCTTTTCGCAGAATTGCATCAATTTCCTTGTCGAATCCAATTTCCATTTTGTTTTTTGCCACAGAGTTTAGGAGGATTAGTCCCAATAAAATATTTTCTCAAAAATCTCCGTGTTCTCTGTGGCTAAATTTCTTTAACCGATTTAAAGAACGCTTCACCGCAAAACTTCTTGCACGAGCGCGAAAATTATCAAAATCGTCACCAATTTTTCAAGACTGATCCCGAGTTTTGATGCCGTTTCCGATAGATAGCGTTTGACCTCTTCTTCGCTCCAGTGGTGTCCGGTTTTCAGTATTTTCTCGACCGAACTGCGGATTTCGGTTTGAATCCTGACGATCTTGCGGCTCGCCGTCGCTTCGTGATAACCGAACATCTGCCCGATTTCCTTGAGCTTCAATTCGTCGAAATAATACAGCTTCAACAGAAGACGATCGTCCGCGCCGAGTTCCCCGATCGCCTGATTCAAGGCTTTCGAAACATCGCGCGTCAGTTGTTTTTCGTCAAAAATATCTTGCGCGTTGTCGTGATGCGAGATAACGGTTAAATTCTCCGACTTTGCGGAGGATTCGTTTGCCAGATTCTCGAATTCGCGCGATTCTTCGACCTGCACGAATCTCGATTGCTTGCGAAATTGGTCAACCGCGAGCTGCGCGACGATCGCCCGCAGCCAGCCGCCCAAACTTCCGCGCCCCGAATAATACGAGAGTTTCGATTTCAGTTTCCCATCAGCGTCGTGTTTCAAACCGTAAAGCTCCGCCCAGATCGAACTTGCCAGATCGTCGGCGTCTTCGGCTTTCGGCGCGCATTTCCACGCCGCCGCCTTGACGGTCTTGTCCTGCATTCTGACGAGATCGCTCCACGCCGTTTCGTCGCCTTTTTCGCACGCCAGCACAAGACATAGATCATCGGCGCGAAGCTCATCGATAAATGCTTTAATATCGGAACTCGACGCGTTTTCATTGTCGCGAAAAAGATATTTTCCCAAAGATTTATCAATCCGCGCGCGCAAATCAGCCGTCGCCAAACCGCGCGAATTCTCGGCACGCGCGAGCAGTCGCGCAATTGATTCTTCGATCGTCGAGTTGTATTTTTCGATGGCGGCAATCACAATTTTTTCAAACGAAAGATTTTAACACTAATTTGCGCAATTTAGGGAACACGCGCCGCAAACTTGGTGTCTAACAAATTGTAGTTGCCAAAAAAAAACTTGGGGTTGCTTGCTGAAATGTTTGTAAAACTTGCCTTTTTGTCGTTTTTTCTATTTCTTTCGATTGTTGCGGCGAACGCGCAGAGAACAATTAACGGCATCAGAGTCGGGATCGTCAACGGCAGAGCGACGTATTTGCCGAAGCCCGATTATCCGCCGGAAGCCAAGGATTTTTGCGCAGACGGAAAGGTCGAAGTTCTGATTTCGATCAGTGAAAACGGCGATGTAACGGAAGCCAAAGCAATTTCGGGCGATGAACTTTTACGCGCCGCTTCGGTTGAAGCTGTCAAAAAAGCGAAATTTGCTCCGGTGATGGATTTTCCCGTAAAAACACAAGGAATTATCGTTTACAATTTCGATTCTTTCGCAAAATGCATCAATGCCGGAATCGTCAATAAAAAAGCTTTGAAAATTCCAAAACCCAATGTAAATCCGAGCCCGCCAAAAAAAGAATCGTTAATCGTCATTCAGATTATAATTGACACAAACGGGAAAGTTATCAAATCCAAAGCCTTTGCCGGTCATCCGCTGCTTCGTGCTGTTTGTGAAAAAGCGGCGCGGCAAGCGGAATTTTCGCCGCTTGCCCTAAACATTACGCCGATAAATATAAAAGCCCTACTTGCTTATAAATTCAAACCCGACGGAACAATCGAGACAGATATTGAAAAAGATGACAAAACCGTAATCGGAACACCGATTAATTTGGTCGAACCGCCGCCGCCGTTTTGTAACTGCCGATTCGGCGGAAAAATTTCGAGCGTGATGGTTGAGGCAAAAACGGACGAACAGGGAAATGTTACGGGAGCAAAAGCTTGGTTCGGGCATCCGATTCTGAAAAAGATTTGCGAAAAAGCCGCGCTTGAGTCGAAATTTTTGCCGACAAACATTAAGGCTAAAATCACGATCATTTACCATTTTGAAGCGACCGATAAAATTGCAAGCGATGTCAAAATAAACAATATCGAGATAAAGGAAGTTAAGATCGAAAAATAGATAATCACGGATGATTTTTGCTCCGAAGGAGAGAACAGAAATTAGCCAGTGGTGAAGCGCGAAAGCGCGAAACCTCTGGATTGGTAGCGTTTAACCGGTCGCGCTCTGAAGGAGCGCCAGAAATTACAGTTGCGGTTAAATGTGTATAATTTCTAGCGCTCCTTCAGAGCGCGAATCTTACGTTTCGACTAATCCAGACGTTTCACATCTGGCTATTTTCTTTTCACAGCTTCGCTGTTGTTAAATTTGCTACCGTAAATGCTTTCGCAGAAAACTCACTATTTTAAAACCGTCGATGTAAACCCACGGTTTTTCGCCGAGAGTATAATGTCCGCAAGGGATTTTTGTTTTGTCGTGGTCGATGTTGTGGTCGCGCAGGGCGCGCATCATATCGCGCGACAGATCGATCGGAAATGTCAGGTCGTAAAGCGTGTAAATATAACGCTGCGGGCGCGGCGCTAAAGCCGCGAGCTTGTCCATATAAGCCATCGGCGAGATCGGCAGCCAGTATTCGCGCAAATCTTCGAGCGAAACGTTATTGATCAAACTTTCCTTGACGTGATAGGTCGAAAGCCCTTGCCAGACGACGTCCGCCACATAACCCGAAACGTGGTTGAAAACTCCGGCATCAATCTGTAAATCGTGAACGAACGCGAAAAATCCGACACAACTTCCGATGCTCGTCCCGATAATTCCGATTTTTTCGTAGCCTTGCTCTTTCAGCCATCTGACAGCGGAACGCGTATCGACGACCGATTGACGCAGCGATTGCAAGGTTTGCCCGACATTCGGCGCGACCAGATAATCGGCTCTTTCAAGCTCGGGCGGCATTCGCTTTTCGTGATATGGCAAGGTCACGCGCAGCGCCGACATTCCGAAACGATTGAACATTTTACACAGATCGAAATAGGTTCCCGCCTTCGCGTTCCAGTGCGGAAGCACGAGAACGGCAGATTTTTTGTTCTCTTCAAACGGGAAAAAATGCGCGTAAACCGTGTTGTTTTCGGGCGAAAAAGTTTCGATGCAGCTCGTCCAGCGCAAGTCCTGAGTCTTGAGTCTTGAGTACGGAGTCAAACTGTAGTCGGAAATCTCGGGCGAGCAGAAAAACTTGTCGCTGTCGGCGATCGATTTTTTTGAAAATTCATGGAAAAATTCGCGCGGGTTCGCGCCGTTCGCGGTTTTGTCAACATATTCGATTCCCCAACCGAATTCGCGCACCGTTCGGTTGTTGTCACGCATCGCGTGTTCGCGTTCGCGCTTGTGCATATAGCGTTTGAGCATAAGGATTTATGGTAGAAAATTTGAAGTTAAGGCGCAAATTGTCTTTTAAGGTTCGGGAACAATAAATCGTATTTCTTCAATATCGGCGAGCTTTTCGAGTTTTTCTACCACGATTTGTCCGATTATTCCGTCACTTTTCGTTTTTTCTAAAAGTTCAAATTGAGTTTGTTTGATTTTCTCGATAATTTCCGGAGTTATTTCACCCATACAAAGCTGAATTTTCGCCTGTCCATTTTTAACAAAAGAATATGCATCCAGATTTTTATTTTTTTGAAAATCTTCAATAAGTGAAATAATTTGACTGTCGAAGGCTCTTGCAAGTCTGAAACGTGCGTAATCGTATTTAACAGGTTCGAGTTTGTAAGAAATAGCGACTTTTCCTCGGTTAAATTTGTAAAATATTTGTCCTTTTATTTTGATCGACCATCCATCAACCATTGTCGGCGAAAATCTCGTTTGTCGCGCTGCTTTTTCCGTAAGGCTTCGCAAAATCGGCGTTTTGCTGTCGGCTTCCGCATAAATTACGCTGCCGTTTTCATCTATTTCGATTTTTACATTTACGAGCGCATTTTGCGCAAATTTTTGAACGCTGTCGATGATTCGCGGTTTGGCTACTTTAAAGACTCTACCAGTAACGACTCCGTCACTTATATATTTACCCGAATTGACGCTGAAACAATCTTGCTGCTTGATTGGCGACACGGATTCTTGAGCGCCGATTTGGATCGTGAAGATAAAGAATAAAATTATGGAAAAAAAACTTGGTTTTTTCATAATTCATTACGCCTCGAAAATTACGGTTTGTTCCTTAGCAAATTATGCCGCCGCCGATTTCGCGGTTTGTAAAATCTTCTCGTAGAACGAAATGTAATGCGGAATAATGAGTTCCGAACCGTAGCGCGAAATGGCGGATTCGCGCGCTTTTTCACCCATTTCAATTCGCATCGCTTCGTCTTTTAAGAGTTTCATGACGTCGTCGGACATTTTTTCGGTGTCGCCGATGTCGCTCAAAAATCCGGTTTCGCCGTCCGTCACGACTTCCGGAATGCCGCCGATTCTGGTGGCGATGACGGGAACTTCGCAGGCTTCGGCTTCGAGCGCGGCGAGTCCGAATGATTCTAATTCCGACGGAAGCAGAAAAACGTCCGCGACGCCGAGATAATCCGAAATATTCGCCTGTTTGCCGACAAAGATCGTTTCTTCTTTGACGCCGAGTTTTTCCGCCTGATAATAACAAGCCGAGCGTTCGGGACCGTCGCCGACCATCACGAGTCGCGCTTTTCCGCCTTTTTGTTTAACTTTCGCGAGAATTTCGACGCAATCGAGCGGACGCTTGACGGCGCGAAAATTCGAGACGTGAACGAGCAGTTTTTCGCCCGCCGGAGCAAGCTCTTCGCGCAAGGGCGATTCGGGGAGTTTTTTGTAATGACACGCGCAGATAAAATTCGGAATTACTTCAATCTCATCAAAATCAAAGGTTTCAATCGTCGCTTTTTTCAAAAATTGTGAAACTGCGGTCACTCCGTCCGATTGCTGCAAACCGTAGCGCGTAATTGGCAAATATGAACGGTCAGCCCCGACCAAAGTTATATCCGTCCCGTGAAGTGTAGTAATGACAGGTAGATAGAATCTTTCTTTAATTGACTCCCGCGCCAGAATCGCACTAATTGAATGTGGAATCGCATAATGAACGTGCAGCAAATCCAATTTTTCCGCCCGCGCCACAGTCGCCATTTTAGTCGCCAGCGCGAGCGAATAAGGCTGATGTTCAAAAAGCGGATACGACATCATTTCGACCTCGTGAAAATGGACGCGGGCGTTGAGTTCGGTCAAACGAGTCGGCAAGCCCGACGAAATAAAATGGACGTTGTGACCGCGCTCCGAAAGCTCCTTGCCCAATTCCGAGCCGACTATTCCGCTGCCGCCATAGGTTGGATAGACTGTGATGCCGATATTCATAAGATAATTTATTCTATTTTATGGCTGAAAATTAAACAATCAGGTCTTAACATAGAGGCAAGAAGGATAGCCACAAAAGGCGCAAAAGACACAAAATTATTTCCAAATAGGGCGATTTGTTTTTGTGTTCTTTGTGCTTTTTGTGGCTATTTCTCTTAAAAAATCTCTTGA
>CADEFG010000183.1 GCA_902826505.1 uncultured Acidobacteriota bacterium | reverse complement strand
AAAATTCGTTCCGGCGGGTGTTCGAAAAAGTCCTTCGCCGGTCGGAATCCACCAGGCACCTAAATGATCCTGCCGGACGGTTTGCCCCCAACCCCAACCTTGATAGTCAACAAAATCAGGCAGCCGAAATTTGGCGGTGACGAATTTTTCGTCTTCGAAACGGCTGATCAAGCGATCGGTTTCGGGAAATGTCCCAGCAAACAGTTCGCCCGTCGAATTTTCAAAGATCGTATTGACATAAGCTGACGGCAAACCGTCGGCGGCGTTGAAGGTCGTAAAACCGAAACGGGCGATTTTTTTCGCCCCGCACGAGGAACCCGTCCATAAATTTCCGTCCTTATCTTCGGCAAGCGCAGAAATATCGCCGCACAAATCATTTTTCGCCGAATATGTTTTGCAAACGGACGAGCCGTTCGTTGCTTCCTGCCATTTGCACAGACCGGTGACCGTCGCTAGCCAAATTTGCCCGTCGCGCGTCTCCAACATTCCGCGAATCCAATTTGAACCGAGTCCGTCTTTCGTCGTGAAACAATTTCTGACCGGTTGTTCGAAGTCGTTCGGGTCGAGCCGGCACACGCCGCCGGATTCGTCACTGCGCATACTTACCCACAAACGCCCTTCACGATCTTCGAGTAAATCGGTGATTTTGGTATCGCCCAAACCGTCGGCGGTCGTAAAACGGCGATTCGTGCCGTCCGTTGATAAACGAAACAAACCGCTTCCGAAAGTCGCGATCCAGAGCGTTCCGCCCCGGTCGGCGAGAATTGAGGTGACGTACAGCGTTTCTGTTTCGACCCTGCCAAGTTTTAACGGCTCGCCCAGCGGCACAACCTCGAGCCCGGTTGCTCCGTCCTTTTCGATCAGTTTATAAAGTCCGTCGGATGTCCCGACCCAAACCTTTTTGTTTTTGTCCTCATACAGATTCAGGATTTTTTCGGCTTTTGGATTATCTGGTAACAAAACCGTAAAAAGTGAATTGGATCGATCACGAATCCCGTACGGGTTTAAGCGCGCCAAACCACTGCCGGTTGCAATATAAATCTTTCCGTTTTGGGTTTCAAGAAAATCGTTCACAAAACGATTCGGTAAACCGTCGGCAACAGTAAAATTCGTCATTCCGACGCCATCAAACCGTGAGATGCCTTCCGCCGTGCAAAACCATAAAAACCCGCGTGAATCTTGACGAATCCGAGTAATATTATCACGCAGCAAACCATCGGCGACGGTGTAGGTTTTGACCGGCAGCCGTTCTCCTTGTGTGACGGTCACGAGCAGAAAAACAAAAACCGCTAACCAGAAAACGCTAAAAAAACATTGCCGGCACGGTTGACGATTTTTATGTTCGGCGCTAAACCACATTTGTTTTACACTATCAAAAGTTTTATGGACGGATTAAGTCATCAAGAAAAAAAATGACAATGTTTTCCCTTTAAATACCTTGTCATTTTCCACTAAGAGACTATTTTTGCCGATTATTTAAGTTCCGCGCGTGCCCTTAAAATCAAGCGGCATCGGAATCATCGGCGCGGACAGCGTGCCTTTCATTTCTTCATTTTCAACCGTTCCGCTGATCGCGAGTTCGAGTTTTTGTCCCGACATTTCGGTCGTCGCGACGGCTGAAAAACCGTTTCCGGTAACTTTTCCGTTTTCGATCAATCCTTCGCCGAGCATCGATTCGAGCTTGCCCGAAATCTTGCCGTCGGTTTGCGCGAGGTTCAATGAAACCGGAATTTCCTGTCCCTGAAAATCGATCGTCAAATTCCAGCTTCCCGAGACGTCAACCGCCGGTGATTCCGCCGGTTTGCCGTAGTTCGAAATGTCCTGCGGATTTGCGTCGGTATCGAAAATCTCGACCGTCGAAGCATATTCTTTGGCTTGCGGCAAGATTTCTTCGGCGTCGCCGACGATGACGATCGCCATTTTTTCGGGCTGCACATATTTGTTTGCCGCCGCTTCGACATCTTCGATCGTCACTTCCTCGATCTTGTCGCGATAAGTTTGCAGATAATCGTCGGGCAATTCGTAAATCTTCTGCTGGACGATCAAACCGGTCAAACCTTCCTGCGTTTCGGCGCGAATCGGGAAAACTCCGGTCAGAAAGTTTTTCGCGTCCTGCAATTCCTGCTCGGAAACTTTCGCCTCACGGATCCGGTCGAGTTCATAAAAAAATTCTTTCAGCGAATCGCCCGTGACCGAGGTGCGAACTTCGGCGGTCGCTTCGAACGCACCAGCCAATCGACGCATATCAAACTTGGAATAAGCGCCGTAAGTGTAGCCTTTTTCCTCGCGCAGATTCATAAAAATCCGCGACGAAGCGCCCGCGCCGAGGATTTGATTCATCAAAATAACGCGGAAATAATCGGGATGATTGCGCTCGATCGCCGCATTGGCGAGCACGATATTCGATTGCGCCGAACCTTTGCGGTCAACGATCGTCAATGTTCTTTCGGCGCGTTCGGGAACCGTTCCGTAGGCAAAATCGTCGATCCGACCGCTTTCCCATTCACCGAATTTATCTTTGAGTTCCGCCAACAGCTCATCTTTATCAACATCGCCGACCGCGATCAAGACGGCATTGTTCGGGATATAGGTTTTCGCCTGGTAAGCGACCAATTTTTCACGCGTGATCTTTTCGATGTCTTCGGCTTTCGGCGAAACTTTCGAATATGGATGCGCGCCGAAAATGATGCGCGAAACCTGTTCGTCGGCTAAAAAATTCGCCTGCGAACGCTGAAATTTCAAGCCTTCGATCGTATTGCGCCGGTAAAGATCGAGTTCTTCCTCGGGAAAAGTCGGTTTTAGAAGCATTTCCGCCATCAGCCGCAGAATATCCGACGAATAAAGCGTTAGAGACGATGCGGAGATCGAAGTCGTGTCCGAGCCGGAACTTGCGGACAGATGTGCGCCGAGCCGTTCGATCTCTTCGGCAAGTTGTTTTGACGAATAACTTTCCGTGCCTTCGGAAAGCATCGAAGCGACCGCCGAATTCAAGCCGACCGAATCGGAAGGCTCGTGAATATCGCCCGAACGGAAAAAAAGCCGGAAATTGATCAGCGGCAGTTTCCGGTTCTCAAAAACAACCACCTTCAAACCGTTCGGCAAAGTTGCTTCAAAGGGCTGCGGGATATTAAAAGCGACCGGCGCGAGCGGCGACGGCGCGGATTTGCGAAAATCTTCGTTCATACTGTTTAGGGTCAAGAGGCAAGAGTCGAGAGTCGAGAGAGGTAAAAGATTTTCTCCCGACTCCCGACTCTCGACTTTTGACTAATTTTTTTTCGTCACGACATCGAGCAGCGTCCGGTTCTCGGTGTTCAAATATTTGGCGACGGCGGCTTGAATTTGTTCGCCGGTGATCGCCAAAAGATCGTCGAGTTCCGAATTTATCAACTCCGGTTTACCGTCATAAAGCGCGAATTCGGCAATATTTTGCGCCCGCGCCATCGATGACTGGCGAACACGGATCGTGTCGTTCAATAATTGGTTTTGGAGTTTTTCCATTTCTGAAGGCGTCACGCCGTTTTCCGTAATATCGCGAATTTCTTCCATGATTACCTCGCGGATTTGGGATAAATCCTTGTCGGGTTTCGGAATCGCGCCGACAAAAATGCTCGAAGGTCCGCGCCGTTCGTCAGTAAAACCGAAGAGCTGAATGATCGATTCGTCGCCTTTGACGAGTTTTTGATAAAGCCGCGAGCTGTCGCCGTCATAGAGCAATTTTCCGGCAAGATAGAGCGAGTAAAATTCGGGCGTCCGGCGCGGCGGAATTTTCCAACCGATCAGAAACGCCGGAAACGGCGCGAGTTTGTCCTCATATTCCTTATAATTAAGCGCGACTTCGGCGGGTTCGGTGACATCGATCGGCGCCGGTTTGGCTTGCGACGGAATCGTCCCGAAAAACTTTTCGATCAACTGCTTTGCCTCATCCGTGTCGAACGCGCCGGATAAAACCATGACGGCATTGTTCGGCGCATAATAAACGCGGAAAAATTCCTGAACGTCTTCGACCGTCGCGTCGTCGAGGTCTTCCATCGAACCGATCGTCGAATGCGCGTTGGCGAAATTTTTGTAGATCATCGTGCCGATGATGTCGAACACTTCCCCGTAGGGCTGATTATCGTAGCGCAGACGTTTTTCTTCCTTGACGGCTTCGCGCTGGTTGTCGAGATTTTCCTGCGTGACCGCCAGAGTCCGCATCCGGTCTGATTCGAGCCAGAGCGAGAGCGGCAGTTGATTTGCCGGAAGCGTTTCGTAATAATTCGTTCGCTCGGACGAAGTCGTCCCGTTCATCGTGCCGCCGGCTTTCATAATATATTGAAAATGCCCGGCTTTCGGGACGTTTTCCGAACCTTGAAACATCATATGTTCAAAAAGATGCGCAAAACCGGTTCTTCCCAAACGTTCGTTGCGCGACCCGACATCGTAATAAACCGCGACCGAAACGACCGGAATCGTCTCGTCTTTGTTCAAAACGACGCGTAAACCGTTCGCCAGCGTATATTCTTCCAAATCCAACGGAGCAAGCTTAAATTTTTCTGACATAATTTTCTGTTAAATACTACAAAAATTATGAAAACATTTTAAAGGGAAAAATGCAAAACCTTATAAATTTGAAATTAAATCGCGGAAAAGTTAAAAGAATCGGGCAATCGAAATTCCATTGCCCGATTCTTGATTTTATCGGTCAAACACAAATTTATTTCAAACCTTTTTGTTTCTTATCGGTAACCTTGTTGTTTTCAAACGTGACTTCGATATATTTGGACGAATCAGCCGTTTCCCATCTCATCGTTTCAGTAGATTTACCGCCGACATTTTCGTTCGGCATGATTTTACTGTCGCCGGCAATGAGCAATTCGACATCGAATTGCGCCATTCCTTTTTTAATTTTGTCAAAATTTTCTTTGTTGATATTTTCGTCCGTATTTTCGGCGCGAGGCGGCTCAACCAGTTCAACCGGTTGAGGAACCATTTCGCGATTAATTTCTGCTTTGTTCGAATTGGCATCAGGCGATGAATTCGAACATCCGGTAAAAATCAAACAGATAATAAAAATCAAACCCAAAATCCTTCGGCTTTGCAACGGTTGTAAGTTAATCATCAAAATTTCTCCGCTTTTTTAAATTGAAATTCCTCATTTTTTTTACATCTTTGCGTTGTCTAATGTTTTTTTCAAATGTTCTATAATTAAATCTGCCTCGGCTAAAATTGCTGCTTCAAAATTAGATTTCTTCCGCTGGGAAATTGGCAAAAAAGGTGTTGGTTTGCCGTTGCGGAACTCGCCAACGAATCAGAACGAAAAACAATATCGCAAAATTACCTCTATAAATTTCGATTGAAACGATGTCTTTGGAATCTCCGATTTTTTTGAGTTATTGGTAAAACACTTGTGATTCTAATTCATTTCAAGTCAAAAGAAAATCCTTTTTAAGAATCGCCATTTTGGGTCATCGCCAAACAGAATGTTATAATAAAAAAAATTCGGCTGAATTTTAAATGAACAAAGGGAATGAAAACAGAAGTTGAACAACCGGCAATTGTCATCAAGGGTCGGACAATAACACGCCGGGAAATAGAAAAATTCGTCAACGAAGGAATTTTTCTTGTCTCTGACATCGGAAATGATTATATCCCGCCGCATCTTGTCTTAAAAGACCGCTCGTCTTTTATCTTAACAAAAGAAGAAGCCCGTAAAGTCGTCATGTTTCTGCGCGAATACCCGGACGAAAATTAATCAAAAAACGCCGGTTTGCCATTGTAAGGCTTAATAAAATTTAGAATAAGTTTTTTTATTCGCTATCAACCGCCGTTCGGAGGTTTTCTTCGGCAATCGCGTAGAGCGCCGATTTGACCTGGAAGGGCGTCAGGTTCGGGTAAGTTTCAAGCAGGAGCGCAATAATTCCGACAATATGCGGGCACGCGAAACTATTGCCGGTCAGACTTTTATAACCGCCGCCGAGCCATGCGGTGCGAACATTAACGCCCGGTGCGGTCAGTTCGATGACTTCGCCGAAACGAAATCCGAAATGGATCGGATCGGTTTCTTCGGATTTTGAAACCGAGATCAGCGAAGACGAAAAAACCGACGGAAAACTGGGCTGCGGAAGATTATTTGCCGCCGCCACGACGATGCAGCCCGCCTGGTAAGCGCGGTCGAGCAGATCGTGGAGCGGCGAAAAAAATTGTGGTTTCGTGGTGCCGAGGCTCAAATTTATCAAACGATAGCGGTTTTTGATCGCGTATTCGAGACCGGCGAGAAAACTTTGCCCATCGCCGAGACCGCCCGCGCCGAGCACGCGGATGCTGTGAAATTTTGCGTCGGGCGCGATCTTCGTGATGATTCCCGCACAAGCCGTGCCGTGTCCGGCAGAATCGCCCGTTTCCGACGGCACAAAAAGCACCCGTTTATTTTCATTGCGGGCTTCGACCGATTCGAGAACTTTGCCTTGCAGATCGGGATGATTTTCGTCAATTCCGCTGTCAATAATCGCCACACTGACACCTTTTCCCGTCCGCAATTTCCAACTGTCATCAATTTGGAAATACGTCGAAATTGTCCCGAATTTGCCTGTTTCGTAACCCGTCACGGATGTCATAATTAGTGTGAATGTTGATTTTTGATTGATAAATTTAAAAACTACTCACTCACCAATCACCGTTCACCGTTCAATTCAATAACTCAAAAAACTCGTTTCGCTTTTGCTGTCGGAAAATCTAACGACCGCTTCCAAAACCTCGCGGCACATTTCCCGTTCGGCTTCCCCGCGCGAACCGATCTCCCGAATCAAAATTGCCAGATCGAGCATTTCTTTATGCTCGGGCGCACTGCGCAACCCTTTTAACCATTCGCGAACTTCATCAAATTTCGCATCCGTCGCCCCGTTAATCATTTTTTCGCCCAATTCGCGAAAAAGTTTCGCCGCTTCATAGGCGTTGATCAATGACGCGACGGCTTCGGCAAACAAGGCGGCTTTGTCCATTTCGATCGGCGTAAAGGCTTCATAGGGAGGCTCGCCGATCCGGTTGACATATTCCAGAACACCGATCACTTCGCCGTTATGCCGGAGCGGCGTTGCGAGGATGGTCTGCGTCGAATAACCGGTCTGCCGATCAACCTCGGCGTAAAAAGTTTCTTCTTCGCCCGCATCGGCAACCGCCATCGGCTGCCCGGAAGAAAAAACGAATCCGGCAATTCCCTTGCCGGCTGGAACATGCAGGTTGATCAGTTGTTCGGCAACTTTTCCGATTGCCGACAAAAACCGTAAATCGCCATGATCGCCTTCGCGAATCAAAACCGAAGCCTCTTCGGAATTCATCTCGAAAGCCGTAATTTTCAGTAAATTGATGATGGAAGCCGTCAAAGGCTCGGTCAATGCGTTCGCAACGTCAATCGTTTCGATTAAATTTCGGAGTTTTTTCTCCAAATTATCTTCGCCTGTTTCGGACATACATAGATTCTTACCCAAAAAACCATAAGAATCAAACAAATAGAAATTTTTCTTTGAAATCGGTGGAAATTTTTGCCTATTAAACATTTCCAAATCGCATATAAAATTAAACTTTTGTGTTTGAACGCGCTTTCGGCTTGCGTTTCGGATGGTTATTTTTGTAATATTCGCGCAACAGCAAAGTTTTTTAGATACCGCGCTCAAAGATTGTTTGAACACAATTTTCGGGATCATTTGGGTTATGAAAAGATTTATTTCACTATTGTTGATTTTTTCCTTCGGGGTTGTTTTTGCTTTTCCGCAAACCAAACAAAAACCCGTTTCGCAGCTTGAGGTTGTCGATCCGTTCAAAATTAACAAAGGCTCTTCATTTTCCGCCTCGGTTCCAAATCCGAACCCGAATATAAACCAAACCCCGAACATTCCGAATACGACGATCTCGCGCGACTTTTCCGAGGCGCTCGAGATTATCCGCAAAAACCACGTTGACGGAAAAACCGCCAACTACAACGATTTGACCAAATCGTCGATCGACGCGATGCTTCACGTCCTCGACCCGCATTCAAATTATTTCGATTCCGCCGAATACCAGGATCTTTTGACCGATCAGCAGAGCGAATATTTCGGCATCGGCGCAACCATCGCCAATTACCAAAAAGACGGCGAAACGAACACCTTCGTGATCGCGACTTTTCCCGATTCACCGGCGTTTCGGGCGGGACTTAATTTCGGCGATAAAATCATCGCGGTCAACGGCGAGAATATGGCGGGCAAAGAATCGGCGGTCGTCCGCGACAAAGTGCGCGGTAAAAAAGGCTCAGTCGTGCGGATTCTGGTCGAACGCGCCGACTCGAAAAAACAGGAAACGGTTGAGATCAGACGCAACCGCGTTCCGCAACCGACCATTCCCGACGCTTATATCATCCGCGAGGGAATCGGTTATATCGACCTTTCGGAAGGCTTTAATTACACGACGAACGAAGAGCTGACCGTCGCCCTCGCTGAGCTTCACAAACAGGGTATGACTTCGCTGATTCTCGATCTGCGGGAAAACACCGGCCGGATTT
>CADEFG010000182.1 GCA_902826505.1 uncultured Acidobacteriota bacterium | reverse complement strand
ATCGGTTGTATGGTGCCGGAAAACGACTATTGCAAAATAAATTGGCACGGCGAGGCTTTCAGTTTTATGGTTGATAAAGGTTTGCCGCTCGGCGGAACCGATAAATATGTCGCCGACAAATCCGGTCATATTTGCGATCCCGATAAATATGTCAAGGCGTTGACGTGGGATTTTGTCAGCCCGGCGCCGCAAAAAGTTTCGACCCGCGAGGAAATAAAACGGGCGCTCGTAACTTACGGCGCGGTTGTCACGATGCTCACTTTCGACCGGTGTTTATGGCTTTACGGCAGCGGAATTTTTAACGAGGAACAAAACCGCGACGGCAGTCATATTGTCGTCATTATCGGTTGGGACGACGCGAAAGGCGCGTGGCTCATAAAAAATTCCTATGGAAAGAATTGGGGCGAAAAAGGCTTTGGCTGGATCAAATACGAAACAAACAATATCGGACAATTCAGCGCGTTTGTCGTCGCTGATCCCAAAGAAGAAGAAAGACTTTCGAAAGAGTTAAAACAGACAAAATAACGATTGGAGTTCGTTTATGAATAATTCAATAAAAAAAGCGGCATCAATATTTTTGGCGATAATTCTCGGTTTCGGCTCGTTCGTAAATTCAGCCGCGCAAACAAATATTGTCGCGGCGCTCGATTTTGACCCGAAATTAAACGGATACGCGTTTAAAAATTATCGAAACGAAGGCGAAAAATGGAAAGACGACATCAATGCCGAAGACCTTATCAGAATGTTCGGCGTCAAAGCCGTCTGCAAAACCGGCGACAGCGCCAAAAACTGCGTCATGAAAACCGCCGCTCAAAAATGGATCGCCTATTATCTCGAAGCAATGAACATCGGGCATTGCGAAGGAATCGCGGTTTCGAGCCTGCGGATGAATAGCGGTTTGCCGTTTAAGAAAAAAACCTCGCCCGCCAATTTTCAGCCCGGCGCGAAATCGCCCTTCAATTTGCGGCTCGACCAGCCGATCGAAAATTACATCGCTTATTACTGGATCACGCAAACCTTTGACGAAATAAAAATCCCGACCGAAAAAACCGCCGAACGCGGTCCGCTCGAAATTGTCAAAACGCTGATCGCTTCGATGACCGATAAAAAAGACACTTATTTGCTCGGGATGTTCAAATACGAAAAAAACAGAAAGTTTGACGGTCACGCGGTCGCGCCGTTTGCCGTCGAAGAGCTCGGAAATCAATACCGCATTCACGTTTACGACAACAATTATCCGGGCGAAACGCGCTATCTTTTTATCAACAAAACCGGCACTCAGCAATGGACTTACACGGCAGACGCGAATCCGAAAGCGAAACCGAACTACGTCGGCGACCTTTCAACGAAAACGCTCAGTCTGACCGCCAATTCCTGGCGCGAAGGCAAATGTTTCGATGCTTCGTTCGCACGCGACAGCGATAAAATGGTCGGCTGCGGAATTGAAACTTCACAACTTTTTCAACCTTTTTTGACGAATGCTTCATTTCAACCCGCCAGACTCGCGAGCGACGCTGACGGCGAAGACGCCGAATTTTTTCTGACCGGCGAAGGCGATATGCTCGTCACCGACGGCGACGGCAATCGAATCGGTTACGATCCGAAAACCGACCGCTTTTACAATGAAATTCCACAGGGCGAAGCCGAATTGTTGATCGGCGGTTTGGGGCTCGATTTACCGCAATATACAATTCCGTACGAAGATACCGGAAATCCCTACACGGTCGTTTTTTCGGGCAAACATTTGACACAGGAAAGCAATCTCGATTTTGTTTTCAGCGCGCCGGGTTTTACGGTCGGTTTTGACGGAATCCGGCTCGACCCGGGCGAAACTTTGACGGCGACGATTTCGCACGACGGCGAACAAATCACCTTTACCGCGAGCGCCGACGCCGAAACTCCCGAAGTTTTCTTTGCTTTTGACCCCGAAGCGGAAACGGACGCGAGCTATATCACGCTGATCGAAGGCGTTGAACTGACTGCCGGAAAAACCTTGATCTACGATTTCGACTTCGAAAAAGGCAAACTCTTTTTCAGCGACGACGACGGCAACGAGGACGAATACGACATCCGGCTGATTCGTCTCAACGGCGACGGCACGATCGACGAATACGAGCACAACGACGTTGACATCGGCAAAGCCGATAAATATGAAATGGATTTTGGCACCTGGGACGGCGGCGACGACACGATCTGTTTTAAGGACGACGAAGACAGCGACGGTTTTGACGACGAAGAATGTACCGAAGAATCGAACGAAGACACGGATGAAGATTCAAATTAATTCCGGCAAGTTTTTGTCAAATCAATATCTTCTGTGCGAATAATTTGGTTCGTCGGTCTTTTTGGTTTTGAGCATTTCGCGCAATTCGAGAAGCTGTGATGCGAGTTCGCTTAAAGCCTGCCGGCGTTGGGAATTGATGACGACCGATTTGGGTTCGGAAAAATCTTCCGCGACGCTTTCTAATTCCGGTTCGATTTCTTCAAGCTCGTCAAATTCCTCGATTTCCGGCACCGGCGCGATCACAGGCTGAATAAAACTTTCCGTTTTGAGCGGTTCATTCGGCACGATTTTCAGACGGCTTGTTTCGCGCAATTCGTGTTGAAGTTTTTTTCGCGCACCGGCAATCGTATATTCATCTTCGTAAAGAAGTTCTTTGATGCGCAGCGCGATTTCGACATCACGGCGCCGGTAGCTTCGTTGCCCCGAACGATTCTTTTGCGGCGAAAGCTGCGGGAATTCGGTTTCCCAATAACGCAGGACATGCGCCTGGACATCAACAATGTCGCAAACTTCGCCGATTTTGAAGAAGATTTTTTCCGGTATTGAAACTGCCGCGTATCCCATTTTGAGCCTCGCTTATGTTAAAGTTTTTTATAAATCTTGCCGCCGTTATTGTAAGATTTAATTACCTTTGTGTCAATATTTTTTATGCCGACCGAATTTCAGTTCATCGAAATCCTCCAAAAAAAATACGCCTTGACGAAAATCGGCGACGATTGTGCCGTTTTGCCGAAGGATTCAAAAACCGATCTGGTCGTCACGACCGATCTGCTGGTCGAAGATATCGATTTTCGGCTCGATTGGTCAAAACCGGAATTTATCGGTCATAAAGCTTTGGCAGTTTCGCTCTCGGACGTTGCCGCGATGGGAGCGAAACCCGTCTGGTCGATGGTTTCGATCGGTATTCCGGAACGAATTTGGAAGACTGATTTTGTTGACAAATTTTACAAGGGTTATCTGACTTTGGCGAAAAAATACGACGTTGAACTCGTCGGCGGCGATGTTTCAAAAACGCCCGAAAGAATCGTCATCGATTCAATTGCCGCCGGCGAA
The DNA here is from genome assembly GCA_902826505.1 of uncultured Acidobacteriota bacterium. Lineage (GTDB taxonomy): Bacteria > Acidobacteriota > Blastocatellia > Pyrinomonadales > Pyrinomonadaceae > JAFDVJ01. The sequence goes on along the minus strand of CADEFG010000182.1, from coordinate 5,184 downwards.
GTCAAAAAAGGCAAAGCCGTTTTGCGGTCAGGCGCAAAAGTCGGCGATTTGATCTATGTCACCGGCGAACTCGGCGGTGCGGCGGCTGGTTTGAGCATCCTGGAAAACGGTGTTCGTTATGCTGATCCCGCCAAAATTTGGCAGAAAAATCTGCTCCTCAAACAGCTTCAACCGCTTCCGCAAATTCACACAGCATTTGATTTAGCCAACAAAAATTCGCTAACCGCAATGATTGATCTGAGCGACGGACTTTCGAGTGATTTGGCTCACATTTGTCAGGCTTCAAAAGTCGGTGCGAAGATTTTCGCCGATAAAATTCCCTTTCACAGAAATCTCAAAGCGGTTGCGCCGACGTTCGATGAAAAATTGAATTATGCCCTGAACGGCGGCGAAGATTTTGAACTGCTTTTTACCGTCAATCCGAAAAAAAATTTTCAAGTCAAAAAAGCACATCAAAAGATTGGTTTTACCGTTATCGGAGAAATCACTGCAAATGCAGAAATGATTGAGCTTATAATAGCCGGAAAATCTCGGATTTTAGAACCGAAAGGCTTTCGTCATTTTTGATAAATTTCGACGCTCGAAAAAAATATTTTCAAAAAATGCTTGACAAGCGATTTTAAACCGTGCTAAAACTTTCAACTGTTCGCCGAAAGATGGCGAGCGAAAATTTTTAGGAGATAATTTTTGTGATTCAAAGTTGGCTACATACAAACCAGAAACGAACGGGCTTTGCCGCGAATATTGAGATGCGGCTCAGTAGAAGTCTGTCGGCGGGTTTGTGCCCGAATTTTGAAAATTCAAATTATCAACCGACCACAGGCGGCTTAGATCGCCCGGTCAGAAAGATTTAGAAAAGCGGGAGCGGCAAGTTTCCGCTCCCGAAACGTAAAAATTTAAGAGTTTTAAGAAAAAACTCAGAATTGTTTTTGGAGCGGTGACGCGAAAAGTTCTCGGAAGAGTCTTGGAAAAGTCGCCGCTCTTTTCGTTTTTAACGATATTTGACAACTGAATAACCGAAAAAAGTTCGGAAGTTTTGCGCGGTGCGAGCGAAGATGCCGCAAAGCGCAAAACTATCCGGACAAAAAAGAAAAAGGCAGAGAGAGCGCAAGATTGAAAGTCTTCGATATAAACTTTGGCGAGTTCCAAAGACTTTCAATCTCTCAACATCTGAAGGCACAATTGCGCCCGAAGTCTGCTAACTTCTCTGCCTTTTTCATTTTACACGATTTTTTTAATTATCACGCATCGGTCGCCAAAGGCTTAAGGCAAGCAGTCTGTAAAACTGTCGCGTTCGCGCTGTGGAAGTTCGAATCTTTCCCGATGCAATTTCGATTTTGGATTCTGGATTTCAAAGCAATTGCCTCTAATCCAAAACTCAAAATCCAAAAGCAAAATATGTGAGCGAAACTCAAACGGCTGAGTGTCGGTCTTCCAAACCGGATGTTGCGGGTTCGATTCCCGTCGCTCACTCCAATTTTTTTTACGGCTTTGTAGCTCAGACGGAATTTCAGAGCGCAAGTTTCCGAAGCTTGAGGTCGCGCGTTCGAGTCGCGCCAAAGCCTTTTTACGGGTGTGTAGTTTCAATCGGCAAAATGTCGGTCTCCAAAACCGAAGTTTTCAGTTCAAATCTGAACGCGCCTGCCAAATGTTCCTCCGACGATCGCGAAGAAAGACGTGATTTCTTCAGCCTCACAATTGAAATTTCGGATTTGGGATTGCCGATTGCGGATTTACCAATCCATCCCAAATCCGAAATCTCAAAACCCACATCAAATTGTGGAAGGCACGCCAAATCGGTCTGGCAGCAGTCTTGAAAACTGCCGCGCGGAAACGCGCCAAGAGGTTCAAATCCTCTGCCTTCCGCCAAATCAATTTTCGGTTTTAGGATTGCCGATCGCGGATTGAAAAATCCAAAATCCAAAATCCAAAATCCAACCGGCTTTGTAGCTCAACGGAATTAGAGCGCAGGATTACGAATCCTGAGGTTGTGAGTTCGAATCTCACCAGAGCCTCCAATTTTCTTTCGGGGTCGTCTAACGGCAGGACGGCTGACTTTGAATCAGTAAACAAAGGTTCGAATCCTTTCCCCGAAGCCAAATTCTTTTTTTCTGGGTGTTCCGCAGACGGCTATACGGGCTTGTTTTGGAAACAAGTGTTCGCAGGTTCGAATCCTGCTACCCAGACCAATTTTTTCCTGAGATTTGAGATTTCAAATTTCAGATTATTATCAAGCCGACGTGGTCTAAACGGCAAAGGCACTGCTCTTAGAAAGCAGTTTATGTGAGTTCGAATCTCACCGTCGGTACCAAATTTGGGTTGGTGATGTAATTGACAGCATTGAAGTCCTGCAAACTTCCTGTAAGGGTTTGAATCCCTTCCGATCCACCAATTTCGATTTTGGATTTTGGATTTTGGATTTTTTTCACACTCGCGTGGCGAAACGGCAAACGCACGAAATTCAAAACTTCGTTACTACAGGTTCGAATCCTGTCGCGAGTAATAACCTTAAAAATCCAAAATCCAAAATCCAAAATCATTTCATGCGCGTGTAGCCCAACGGCAGAGGCGATTGATTTAAAACCAATTCAGTAAAAGTTCAAATCTTTTCACGCGTAATTCTTTTTGAGGACGTAGGCAAACCGGCTGAAGCCGCCAGCCCTTCAAGTTGGAGATTGCGGGTTCGAATCCCGTCGTCCTCGCCATTTTTATTTTGGTTTTGGATTTGCGATTTTGAATTACCGGCTTCGAGGTAAAACCAATCCAAAATCTAAAATCGCACTGCGAGCATCGCCAAGTCCGGTCAAAGGCGTTGGTCTGCAAAACCAATCATCGACGGTTCAAATCCGTCTGCTCGCTCCAACTTTAACCAGGGGAAACGTGATGAAACGGTAGCCATAACGGTCCGCTAAACCGTCGAGAAATTCTCGTGCAGGTTCAAGTCCTGCCGTTTCCGCCAAATTCTTTGGGCGAATGCCGGAATGATTACATCAACTGCCAATTGAAAAATGTCATTTCGATTTTTGTCGCCCAAATCTTTTTTATGTGGATTGTAGCTTAACTGGTAAAGCACCGCACTGTGACTGCGGCTCATGCGAGTTCAAATCTCGTCAATTCACCCATTTCGATTTTGGATTTTAGATTGGAGTCGTTGCCGGTACAAAAATCCAAAATCGGCAATCCAAAATCCAAAATTAATTCGGGGCTGTGGTCGAGAGGTGAGGCACTTCACTGTCTATGAAGACGATGACGGTTCGAGTCCGTTCAGTCCCGCCAATTTTTTACGGACGTTTAGCTGAGAGAGATTAGCGTCGGTCTGAAGAGCCGAACAGGTTGGTGCGATACCAACAGCGTCCGCCATTAAAACTATGAAAATCAGACTTTGGAAAACCGATTACGGATAACTGCTTGTTTCAAATTCAAATCAATATTTTCACAGCCGATTAGCTCAGCGGAACAAAGAGCGGCGGTCTTCTAAACCGCAGGACGTCGGTTCAAATCCGACATCGGCTATTTCAATTTTGGATTTTAGATTTCGGATTTTGGATTGGCTAAACACCCGGCATTTCAATCCAAAATCCAAAATCTAAAACCTAAAATCTCTTTGGCGGTGTAGCTTAAACGGATGAAAGCGTCGGTCTCATAAACCGAAGATTAAAGGTTCGAGTCCTTTCACCGCAACCAATTCGATTTTGGATTTAAGTTTCTTAAAACGGATGGTTTTGGCTCTGTTGATCCGAATTCATATAGAAAACGGCAGTCTAATGAAAAAAAACAATCCAAAATCCAAAATCTAAAATCCAAACACCATCCGGCGGAGTAGCTTAAACGGAAAAAAGAGCGGCTGTCTTGTAAACAGTTCGATGCGAGTTCGAATCTCGCCTTCGCCTAAAAATTTCATTGCGCGGGAATGGAGCAAAGTCGGCTCGACGGTTTCATAAGCCGTAAATCGGACAGGTTAAATTCCTGCTCCCGCAACCAATCTCAAACGGAACATAGCTTAAACGGCTAAAGCGTTCGGCTGATAACCGGAAGATTAAAGGTTCAAGTCCTTTTGTTCCGACCAATATTCAAACGGGGCATAGTTTAATGGCAAAACAATCGGTTTATACCCGATATTAGCGGCAGATTACCGCAAGATTAGAGGTTCGAATCCTCTTGCCCCGAAACAATTAAATCAACGATCTTACCAAAAACAAACGCGGACGAGCGAAGCGCGAGGACAAGAGAATGCGTTAAAGACCTTTCTTTTGTTCGCAACGAACACACTTGTCTTTTGTCCGACGATGCGCTTTCACGCCCGCGTTTGCCTACCCGAATTCGATTTTGAATTTTAGATTTCGGATTTTGAATTGTTGGAAGATTTTTTTTGGCAGATAACTCAACCGGTAGAGTGTCGCTCTGTTAAAGCGAAAGTTGCGGGTTCGAATCCCGCTCTGTCAGCCAATTCGTTTTTGGATTTTAGACTCACGATTGCGGATTGATTTCAATCCAAAATCTAAAATCCAAAATCAACAACGGTCGGTAGCCAAGTCCGGTGAAGGCACTCGCCTTTTAAGCGAGGTATGCGTGGGTTCGAATCCCACCCGACCGATTTATTTAATGTTCAAAACCCAGGGTTTGCGGTTCGATCGTTTCGCCGAAAGCCGCTTCAAAATCGGCAAAAGATTTGTTGATGAAGGCAAACGCGTCCGCGACATTGAGCGGTTTTGAAAGATAATAACCCTGCGCAAAATCGCAGCCGAAATCTTTCAAAAACTGGAGCTGTTCGATCATTTCGATGCCCTCGGCAACCGTTTCGAGTTTGAGAGTTTTGGCGAGCAGCAAAATGGTTTTGACGATCTCGGCGCTTTCGTTTTCAATCGTCACCTGCGAAACGAATGAACGATCGATTTTCAGAGTATTGATCGGCAATTTATGCAGATAACTCAAAGAAGAATAACCCGTTCCGAAATCGTCCATACTGAGTTTGACGCCCATCGCCCGGAATTGTTTGAGAATCGAAATGACATATTCGCTGTTTTCGACGACGATGCTTTCCGTGATTTCCAGTTTTAATTGATCGGGGTTGAGCTGATATTTTTCGAGCGTTTGGATGACATCCGTCAACAGTTGTTTTTGAAGCAGTTGTTTTGAAGAAACATTGATACTGACAAAGAGCGGCAAATCCTGCGAAAATTGATT
>CADEFG010000181.1 GCA_902826505.1 uncultured Acidobacteriota bacterium | reverse complement strand
TTAAGTAAAAGTCCAGTAGTTTTAAAAGCAGTTCGACCGATTGAAGATTATCTCGTGATGCCGGACGCAGAAATCGCCGAGCGCATCGAATCGGCGCGGCAGGAATTGGGAGCGCGCGTCGTGATCCTAGGGCATCATTACCAGCGCGACGATGTCATCCGGCATGCCGATCTGACGGGCGATTCGTACCAGCTTTCGGTGATGGCGGCGCAGCGCAAAGATGCCGAATTCATCGTTTTCTGCGGCGTTCATTTTATGGCGGAATCGGCGAATATTCTGGGTCAGCCGCATCAAAAAGTGATTTTGCCGGATTTGGGCGCGGGCTGTTCGATGGCGGATATGGCGAATATCGAACAGGTCGAAGACGCGTGGCAGCAATTGCGCGAGATCGGTGTTTTGAAAAACAAGGTCGCGCCGATCACTTATATGAATTCGACCGCCGCGATCAAGGCTTTCTGCGGGCGCAATGAAGGCGTCGTCTGCACTTCGTCGAACGCCGTGCCGCTCTTTGATATTTATCTCAAGGAATTCGACAAGATGTTTTTCTTTCCCGATCAACACTTGGGCAGAAACACCGGCGCGAAGTTCGGAATTCCGCTCGATAAAATGGTTTTGTGGAATCCGCACGAAGAGCTCGGCGGCAACACGGAAGAAGAATTACATAACGCGAAATTGATTTTATGGCGCGGACATTGTTCGGTTCACGGTCGCTTTAAGCCGTGGCACGTCGATCTGATCCGCAAGCAAGTTCCCGATGTGCAGGTGATCGTTCACCCCGAATGCCCGCGCGAAGTCGTCGAGCTTTCCGATCTTGACGGTTCGACCAGCTTTATCATCAAAACGGTCGAAAACGCGCCGTCAGGTTCGAAATGGGCGATCGGCACGGAAGTCAATCTTGTCAACCGGCTGGCAAAACGCTTTCCCGACAAAGAAATTCACCTGCTCGCACCCGATCTTTGTATGTGCGCGACGATGTACCGGATCGCGCCGCAAAATCTGGCGTGGGCGATGGACAATCTTTTGGATGGAAACGTCGTCAACGAAATTGTCGTGGACGACGAAACAAAGCATTACGCGCTCGTCGCGCTGCAAAGAATGATCGACTTGACTGAAAAAAAGAATTAGTAAATCGGGAATCGTAAATCGTCAATAAATTGTTTTCGATTTTCGATTCCCGATTCCCGAACAAATGGCTGAAATCGAAGACAAACTTCCCGAAAACAAACGCGGGAAATTTTATGTTGACCGTAATTGCATCGATTGCGACGTGTGCCGCGACACGTCGCCGTCAAACTTTACGCGCGACGACGAAAACGGTTATTCCTACGTTTACAAACAACCCGAAACCGCCGAGGAGATCGAACTGTGCGAAGAAGCCAAGGACGCCTGTCCGGTCGAAGCAATCGGCGACGACGGCGGGTGAAGATTAAAAGTTAAAAAAAAGGCGATGAATTTATTCAAAATTCATCGCCTTTTTCGAATTTCAATCCAAAATCCAAAATCTAAAATCTAAAATCGAATTATGGTTGGTTCATCGGCGGCGGGACAAAATCTCCGGGTAGAAATCCGAGCGCGGTCGGAAAATTTGCCGCCGTCGGTTTGGTCCGGGTTCTGACCCACGTATTGATCGCATTAATGGAAGTGACCAGTTGTTCGCCCGTAAAATTGCAATGCCCGTTGCCGTTCGTATAAGTTTGAAATAAATGGCGGCTGCGCCCGGCTTGTCCGACCGTTTGCGCGTATTCGCGTTCTTGCGAAACGGTCACGAGCGGATCGTAAAGCGTGTGCAGGGTGAGCACCGGATTATCTATTTTTCCGGTGTATTGGGCGTTGAGCTTGAGATAAAGGCGCGGGAAAAACGGCGCGGAAATATTGCGTCCGCCGTTAAGCGTGGCGAGCCAGCCTTCGATCACCGGCGCGGGAACGCCGAGCGCCACGAGATAGGCTTTTTCCGCATCGGTCAGATTGTAATTGCGGTTCAGGTTCTGAACGACCGGACCGCGAGCGCGGCGTTCGAGCTCGGCGCGGGCTTCGGTCGAGAAAAACATATCGGTAAAAATCCAGCCCGGATAAAACGCGGGCGGCGCGGGCGGCGTGATGCCGCGCCCCGGCGTTCCGGTGACGAGGCGAATAAACTCGAATTTCGGGAAATTCGCCGGATTGCTGACTTCTGTAAATAATTTCGGCTGAACTTCCGTCTCAAAATCTATGTCGTCGCGCACGTTGCCGACCGTGCCCCACGTCGGCGGCATTCCGAAAAGCGTCTGGTAGGCAAGCATCAGATCGCCCGCCGAATCCCAGGACTGCGGCGAACCGGCACCGACCGCGCAGGCGGCTAACGCGCCGTCATAGAGAAATCCGTAGCGTTCCATACTTTCAAAGGTAATCACCGTGCCCATCGAAAATCCCCAGAGAATCGTTTTTTGCGGATGCCCGACGCGCAGCCGAAAATAGATCGCCAGATTGCGCAAATCGTCAATCCCTTCCTGAACTGCCCAACCGTTGTTGCGATACGCCGAACCGGCAAGCGCGTAGCCTTGCCCGAGCAAAACGGGTTCAAGTGCGGCGCTTGGCGCAATATCGGCGGCGCGGTTATCAACTTCGCCCGGATGATCGGCGCGGTCGCGATAGCCGTGCGCGTAGATCAGCAGCGTTCCGTTCCAGTTCGCCGGAACGCGAATCCGGTACGGCGCACCGAAAAGCTCGCCCGAAGCATCCACGGGCGCTGTCGCATTGGCAAACTGAACTGAAAAAAGGAGAAGCAGAGAAGCGGCAAAAACTAGTTTTTTTAACACAATTCGAAACCTCCAAAAATTTTTAATTTACAGACAAAATCGTTCGGAAAATATCGAAAAGCAGATCAACATTTGTCTTTCAGGGGTGAAAACAAAAGCGTTTTGAAAAAGACAAATCTCCGCCACCGGAAATTCGATATTTTAGAAATGGAAAGTTCGTGTAGTTTACGCGGATTTAAGGAGTTAAGTCAAAGCAATATTATCAAACCAAAATTTTTATCCAGTCGTCTTCAATGACGACTTCGTAACTTTCGAGCGAGCAATCTTTTTTTGTAAAACATTCGCCCGACGCGACATCGAAACGCCAGCCGTGGAGGTCGCATTCGACGATTCCGCCGTAGAGCCGCGAATCGGCGAGCGGATAGCCTTTGTGCGGGCAGAAATTTTCGATTGCGTGAAACTTTCCGCCGACGTTAAAAAGCGCGATTTCCGTGCCGTCTTTGAGTTTGACGGTCGCGCCGCGCCCGGCTGGAACGTCACCTGTTTTGCCGACCGTCACTTTTTTTCCTTCGCGCTGCGGTTTGCGTTTGTTTTCGCGGTATTTTGACATTTTTTATGACTGAAATCAAAGTTTCAAATTTAGAGATTAACAAATCCAAAATCCAAAATCCAAAATCCAAAATCCAAATCGCTTGCTTTATTCGGTCGAGTTTATGAAAATAAAAAGTAATCTAAGAAACACCTGAGGTTATCGTTAATGAGTGAAAAGACCTTTTCGGAAAATGTGCGGCGGCGATGTTCGGAAATTATGACGCGCAGCGTTAAAACGGCGAATCGCGCAATGACTCTGCGCGAAGTCGCCATCTTGATGCGCGACGGCGATATGGGCGCGATTCCGGTCGTCGAAGACGGCAAGCTCGTCGGGATCGTGACGGATCGCGATATTGTCGTCCGCGCCGTTGCCGACGGTCGTGACGCTTCAACGGCGGTCGGCGAAGTGATGACGACCGAAATCTTTGCCGCGAGAGAAAACGATTTTGTTTTCGAAGCGATTCGTCTGATGGGCGATCGTCAAGTGCGGCGCGTGCCGATCGTCAGCGACGCGGGCGAGATTGTCGGGATTATCGCGATGGCGGACGTGGCGCTCGAAACCGAAGACGAACGCGAAATCGCCGAAACCTTGGAAGAAATCTCGAGCGGCGCGGGTTTTTGGAATAAATCTTGAGGAAGTTTTATGAAATTCCAAATTAAACTATTTTTGTCGGGTTTGTTAATTCTCGCTTCGTTTGCGGCTCTTAAAGCACAAGTGTCGAACACTGCGCCGGCGACCAATGATGAAGACGAGATCGGTTGCGGATTGGTGACGGATCTCGTGAATTTTAATTTTTTAGTTTGGAGCAGTAAAAAAGGACATTTGAATGACTTGACCGCTAAAGATTTTGTGGTTTTTGATGATAAAGAAAAGCAGGAAATAGAATTTTTTCAATTTGATAAATCAACCAATCAATATTCGATCGCGTTTTCTCCGCAGGATTTTATAGTTCATAACCAATGGCACGAAGTAAAGATCGAGGTTAAATTAACGGCGGAAAAAATGAAGGAAACGGGCAAAATTTTGGTCATCGGGCAAAACGGATATTTTTCAAATCGGTTTTAATATTTATGACCGTTTCGGAAAAAGAATTAATGAAAATCATAAAGATTTCGCATTTCACAAAGCTCTTTTTACTGATTATTTGCGTTTCGGAATTTGGTTTTGGGCAAACAAATAATGAAAAGGCAAACGGTGGACAGGTGCTTCTCAATGTTTCTGTTTTAGGCGAAAGAAGTGTCCCGATACGCGAATTGAAAGCGGAGAATTTTCGGGTTTTCGAAAATAAAAAGCCGCTTGAAATATCGCATTTCGAGAATGAAAATTCGCCGCTCAGCGTCGGTTTTCTGATCGATGTTTCGCGATCAATGGAAACCAATGTCGATCTGAGCCGTGAAGCGATTTTGACTTTTATGGAAGAAAGTAATCCGCAAAACGAGTATTTTGTCACGGCATTCCATAAAAAATTGGATCTTTTATCGGAATTTACAAACTTTGCTGAGACGACCAAAATCGTCAGTGCGAGCCCGTATTTTTCCGAGAAGAAAAAAAATGGCGAAACGCTTTTGTATGAAGCAATGATTTCCGGGATCGAAGAACTTTCAAAAGCGAAAAACCAAAAACGGATTTTATTCGTTTTCTGGGACGCGAACGATGATTATGCGTCGCCCAAATATAAGGAAGTTAAAAAACTGGTCAAAGAAAAAAATATGACAATTTTTTTGTTCGGTTTCTACCGGTATTCGATAGAATATTCATTGAAAGAATTGGCAGAGATTTCCGGCGGAATTGTGACAAATCCGGCAAGAGAAGGGCTTATTGCCATCAACGGTCCGGAATTTCTGACGGAGCGCGAAGCTTTTTTGAAGAGATTTTCCAATCTTGCCGAACAGCTCAAAAATCAATACACGATCGGTTTTAAACCGGATTTAAGCAACGATAAAAAGAAATGGCGAGACTTGAAAGTCAAACTAGAAATCCCAAAGGAACTTAAGAAAAAAATCGGTATTCCGGCTCTCCGGCATCGTCAGGGCTATTATCCGTTTTCCGAATTAGTGACAAGTAATTAAAATTTATGGCAAAGTCTATTAATCGTTATTTTCAATTTCTGGCTTCGTCGAAAGACGTCAAGACTTCGGGCAGGCTCTGGTATCCGGCGGCGGATGTTTATTCGACGCCCGAAGGCTGGCTCGTCAAGGTCGAGCTCGCCGGCGTTTCGGCGGAAGACATCGAGATCGAGATTCAGGGCAATGTGCTTTACATCGCCGGCACGCGGCGCGACAAATCTTGCGCGGCGGGCGTTTCCTATCATCAGATGGAAATTACTTACAGCCGCTTTGAAAAGGTTTTGAAATTTCCGGCTTCGATCGAAGGCGCGAGCATCGAGCATAATTTTGAAAACGGTTTATTGATCATCCGTTTGTGGAAAGGAGAAAAGGCAAAACTTTAGCTGAAAAACGCATCTTAGCTGAACTTAAAAAATTTATGGCTGAAAATACTACGCAAACACCAAACGAAAAGACGGTGAAATCTCCCGAACAATTTGAAATCGCGGTTTTGCCTTTGCAGAATACGACGCTTTTTCCCGATACGGTCGTCCCGCTCGCGGTCGGTCGGTCGCGGTCGGTACTGGCAGTCGAAGCGGCGCTCGCGACGGAAGAAAAACTGATCTGCTGCGTGACAACAAAAACCGAAAACGTGACCGGCGACGACGCCAAACCGTCCGATCTTTACGAGATCGGAACGATCGTCAACATCAAACGAATGATGCGCAACGAAGGCGTCATGCAACTTATCGTGCAGGGCGTTGAGCGCGTCAAAATTCTGAACTGGCTGCAGGAAACGCCTTATCTGAAGGCAAAGGTCGAATTTTTGCCCGACTTGAAGGTTCAGGACGAAGAAGAAGTCGAAGCCCTGAAACGCAACATTCAGGGAATGGTGCAGGAGGCTTTGGCGATGCTGCCCAATGTTCCGCCCGAAGTGCGGATGGCGGTCATGTCGCAAAACGATTCGGTTCAGCTTTCGTATTTTCTCGCGTCGGTTTTGGATCTCGGCGTCGAAACCGAACAGAAAATGCTCGAAGCCGCGACGGCTGACGAACTTTTGATGCTGACGCACGGAGCGCTTGCCAAAGAACTCGAAATCATGCAGATTCGCTCGAAAATCGCGAGCCAGGCGCAGAACGAGATGGATAAATCGCAGCGCGATTATATTTTGCGTCAACAGCTCAAAGCGATTCAAAAAGAACTCGGCGACGACGAAGGCGGCGAAAAAGCGGAAGCCGCGCAGCTCCGCGAAAGGTTGGAAACCGCCGATCTGCCCGAAGAGATCCGCAAGGAAGCCGAACGCGAACTCAAGCGAATGGAACAGCTTCCGCAAGCCGCGCCCGATTATCACGTGATCCGCACTTATCTGGAATATGTTTTGGAATTGCCGTGGAAAAAATCGAGCGAGGAAAAACTTGACTTAAACGAAGCGCAGAAAATCTTGGACGAAGATCATTACGGTTTGGAAGACATCAAAAAGCGGATTTTGGAATCGCTGGCGGTCGTCAAACTGCGCCCCGATTCAAAAAGTCCGATCATTCTTTTCGTCGGACCGCCGGGCGTCGGTAAAACTTCGCTCGGACGTTCGATTGCGCGGGCTTTGGGGCGCGAATTCGACCGTATATCTTTAGGCGGCGTCCGCGACGAAGCCGAACTGCGCGGACACCGGCGAACTTATGTCGGCGCGATGCCGGGGCGAATTATTCAAACCTTCCGGCGCGTCGGCGTCAATAATCCGGTGCTGATGCTCGACGAGATCGACAAAATGGGCAACGATTATCGCGGCGATCCGGCAGCGGCACTGCTCGAAATTCTCGATCCGGCGCAAAACAACACGTTTCGCGACCATTATCTCGATCTGCCGTTCGATCTCTCGAAAACATTTTTTATCGCGACGGCGAATCAACTGCAGCCGATTCCGATGCCGCTCCGCGACCGCATGGAAATCATCAGTCTCGCCGGTTATTCGGACGCGGAAAAACTGAATATCGCCAAAGAATATCTGATTCCGCGACAAGTCAAGGAAAACGGCTTGCAACCCGACCAGATCGAAATCAGCGACGACGCGGTCAATCTTTTAACGGCGCGCTACACACGCGAAGCGGGCGTTCGCCAGCTCGAAAGAACGGTCGGAAACTTGGCGCGCAAAGTTGCTCTGCGAGTCGCGCAGGGGCAAACCGAAAAAGTTACGATCACCGCCGCCGACATCAAAGGTTTCTTAGGTGCGCCGCGATTTTATCCCGAAGAATCGAGGAGTGATCTGCCGGCGGGCGTCGCAACCGGAATGGCTTGGACGGAAATGGGCGGCGAGATTTTGTTTATCGAAGCGACGATGCTGCCGGGCGGCGGCGGTCTGACGCTGACCGGACAGCTCGGCGAAGTGATGAAGGAATCGGCGCAGGCGGCACGTTCTTATCTGTGGTCGCACGCGGCGGAACTCGGAATTAATGCGGACGTCATCAAACAAAACGGCATTCACGTTCACGTTCCCGCCGGGGCGATCCCGAAGGACGGACCTTCAGCCGGCGTCACGATGGCTTCGGCAATGGCTTCGCTTTACACGGGCAAAAAAGTTCGCTCCGACACTTCGATGACCGGCGAAATCACACTTTCGGGTCTGGTTTTCCCGGTCGGCGGAATCAAGGAAAAAGTTCTCGCCGCGCACCGCGCCGGAATTCGGCGGATCATTTTGCCCGAACGCAATGAAGCGGACACGGAAGAAATTCCCGAAGATGTCCGCAAGGAGCTCGAAATCATTCCGGCAAAATATATCAGCGACGTTTTAGCGGCGGCGCTCGAAAAAGAGGCGAGCGTGCCGCAGGGTGAAAACTACGTCATTCCCGACGCGAAAACTTCCGACGGCGGAGGCGAACCGTTGATTGCAAAGGAAAAATAACTGAATCGAGTTTCGTATTTAGAATTCAAATTTTAGGCGACGCGTGGCTTGAAAAATTTCAATTCAAACCCACGCGCCTGAGAAGTGTGGCGAAACGCGGGTCAGGACGGAGATTATCAAAAATCGGGTCAATTTTGAGAAGTGTCAAATGGTCGGAATGTTCATCGGCGCATTTTTCGAGCCAGTTTAGGGCTTCTTCTTTATCTCCGGCGCGGGCATAATTGCGGGCGAAAGCGTAGGAGGAAATATTTTTTTTCCCGACTTCC
>CADEFG010000180.1 GCA_902826505.1 uncultured Acidobacteriota bacterium | reverse complement strand
GGCTACCTACACTTCAGGCTATCCCGTTTGTGTCGTTTGTTATTCAGAATTATTTTGCTGCGTTTATGGAGATGACGATCGGTTTGACGATCGGGCTTTTGGTCGGCAAAGGAACGGAAAAAGACAAGCGTCTGCTTTTGATCATCGCCGCGGTTTTGATGGGCATCGCGATTCTTTTGACCGGCTCGCGCGGCGGGCTTTTGAGTCTTTTGGGCGTTCTCGGGTTTATATTTTTGACGAATCTTCTGCGGAGTAAAAAAGAGAGCGATGAGGAACCTTCAACAAACGGAAGAGGTGCCGGTTTTCGGCGCAATCTGGCGCTGGTCGGCGGCGGTTTGGCGTTGCTCGTTATTTTGGTCGGTGCGGTTTTTTTGCTTGGCGGCGATGCGTCGCTCGTGCGCGGCGTCGGCTTCACGAATCAAGCTGATGTGAGCAGCGGCAGAACTCATTTTTGGTCGGTGGCGTTTCAGATCTTTAAAGATTACCCGCTGCTTGGCGCGGGTTTGGATGCGTTCGGGACGGCTTTTCCGCGTTATGACACATGGAACGGGAACTTTCGGGTCGAACAGGCACACAACGATTATCTGCAAACTCTGGCGGACGCGGGAATTTTCGGTTTTATCTCGATCGCGGCATTTGTTTATCTGCTTTTCAAAAAAGGTTTGCAAAAAATCGGCACGGAACACAATCATTTTCGCCGGAGCGTCGCGGTTGGCGCATTAGCCGGTTGTTTCGGTGTTTTAGTTCACAGTTTTTTCGATTTCCCGCTTCGGACATCTTCAAACGCTTTCTTTTTTCTGCTTTTCGCCGTTCTGGCAACCGCTTCGATCCATTTCGCCAAACGCAATCGCCCGCGAGGCAAAAGGTAAAAAGGATAAAAGTTTTCTGTCTAAGGTCAAACTAACTCTTACCCTTTTTACCTTTTTACTTTTTTACCTTATTTTTATTTGACGACCACGCGCAGAAAACCTTTGTTAAAGAAAAGCCGCAAGATCCAGGGCTTTGATTTGTCTTCGTTGTAGTCGGCTTTTTGCAGAATTCCGCCGAGAAATGTCGGTTTTTCTTCAAACTCTTTGATATTTACGGATTGGTCGAAAACGACGTAATCGAACGAATGGATCGCGTTGCCTTCGCGATTCGTGGCGGTCGTCCGAAAAGCTTTCGGCGTCGCTTTGACGCCGCAGATGACATTTAATAATTTGTCGCAATTTTCGACAAACCGGCGCGGCGGCATGACAAATTCCTTGCCGATAAAGGTTGCCATTATCAAATCCAATTCGTTCCAGGTTTTTTCCGCTTCCGAAACGTTGCCCTGCGCATTGAAGGCAAGAATTTTACCGGCAAGCGCATAAAGATAAATGTATCGAAGCTGGGCGAGCTGTTTGCGGTCATTATCGGCGGGGAGATTTTGCAAATATTGCGCGGCTAAAGCGGCAGATTTGTTCCAGTTTTCAGCATCGAGCGCGTCCGCCAAAATATTCCAATCGGCGTCCGCAATTTCCGTCAAAATTTTCTCTTGAACGGGAACGCTTTTCGGAATCGGCTTGACGACCGGACGGGTTTTTTGCGCGAAAATGCCCGTTGCCGAAAGACAAATCAAAATTGTGATGAAGATAAATTTTCGCATCGTCCGGTTTTTACCAACTACCAATTAACAATTACCTTTATTGTTCCTTCAAAAGTCTTTCACGCGCAACGACCGCTTCCTGATAACCGCCGCCTTTCATATCGCCCAGCGAGATCACTTTTTCATAGATTTTGATGGCGTATTGATTTTGGTCGTAATATTCGTAGAGTCTGGCGAGCGCGACATAGGTCAGCGAGATCAAAGCCATATCGGTTTTTTCGCCGAGTTTGGCGCGTTCCGTCGCCGAGTTCAGGACATTTTCGTAAAAGGTTTTTGCTTCGAGAAGCAGCGGCTTGCGTTTTTCGGGATCGGTGATCGCCGCCGCCGAAAGACTTTTGACGCGACCGAGCGCGTAAAAAACACGCGGTTCGGTCGGATTCGTTTTCAAAAGCAGATTAAGCTCGGTTTCGGCTTCGGCGTATTTTTGCGTCTGGATCAGCGGCTCGACTTCGGTTAGCTTTTTCGTCAAAGGATTGTCAACGATCGTCACCGCGATCTTGCGCTGTTCTTCGCGGACGGCAATCGCACGTTTGCGGGCATCGGCATTTTCCGGCAGACGATTCATTTCCTTTGCCGTATCGAGCGATAAGATCATATCGCGCAGCGAACTGGCGATGTCGAACTGCGATTCTTCCAAACCTTTTAACTGTTGAGCAAAATAAAACGATAAAACCGCGCCTTTCTCGTAGGCTTCGGAAAGCCGCAGCAAGATTTCGTCTTCTGCCGCCGGCATCGCAAATCTGCCGTCGATCAGATAAAGCTCGTCGGTTAATTTGACGACTTTTCTGCCCCCGGCATCGGTCGTTTCGCTGATCGGTTTGCGCCCTGCGGCGACATTGCGCCGCGCTTCGGCAGTTGCTTCCTGAAATTTTTGATAAAAACTTTGGCGGGCGTCGGTTGCCGCGATCAGCGAGCGCGAAACGGCGAGAAAGATGTCGGGCGAAATATCGGGATTGGTTTTGCGGCGTTCGTCCAAAAGATTTTTGATGCCGTCTTTGAAAGTGACAATGTCTTTCGCATTTTTCAAAATGATCGGATCAAGCACGAATTGCAGATAAGCGCGGCGAACTTCCGATTCGCTCAGATCCGTGCCGGGCGGAACGATCGCGTAATAATCGTCGCTGATGTTCCGAAAATTGATCGTGTCGCTTTGCGCGAGCAGATCGGGCACGATAAAAAAACGGCGTTCGCGTTCGCGCGATTCGGTTTTTTGAAGTTTGGTGGTTTTACTTTTGCCCTTTTGAACTTCGGTTTTGATCTGTTCAATATAAGTTGTTTGCGGTTTGGTGTGCAGATAATCGAGCAGATCGCGCACCATTCTAACGGCGGAAGGTCGCAAGGCGTCACCCGATGCCTGATATTCTTTGTAGTATTCTTCGATTCTCGCGCCGACGGTCGTCGCTCTTAATTCGGCGGAATTTTCAGCCGGAACCTTGATCGGGCTTCGGTAAAATTGACGAACATAGGGCGAAAAATCGAGAACTTCCAGAAGATCGCCGGGCAGATCGGTGGCGCGCGTCGGTTCGACTAAATCCGGCACCGGACCGAGCGTGTAAGCCATCGAAACAAACGGCGCGACGAGCTCGGCATTGGTGGCTTGGGTGTGACGTTTTTTGTACTGGTCAACAAAAAACTTCATCTTTTGCTGTAAATCAGGATTTAAAGACGAAAAATCCGTCCGCAGTTTTTGCCGAAACTCCGCGCCTTTTGCCGTCAACGGCGTTTCCAAGCCGGCGGCTTCGAGCGACGCGAGGACGACGATCAAACGGCGGTCGGGCTCGATCTTGACGCCGTATTGCGACAGATCGAAAGATTGCAAGGTGTTTTGCGCGAAAACGCCGACCGAAAAAACTAAAATCAGGACAAGAAAAAAAACTCTTTTCATTTTGTTATTGCTGAAATTTAACGAACAAAGAACGCAAAATCAACAAAGAATTTATTCAGGGGAATAAGTTACGGTTTTCTTTGGAAATTTCGCGCCTTTGCTCTTGAGTTAAAGATGCTTTGAATTTTGTCAAAGATGCCTTTGGAAAAAAGGATAAAGGAAAAACCGCCGAAGTTTTCCTTTATCCTTTGTTTTTGAAATTGGAATGTTTGATTAATTAAAGCTGCTCAGCGCTTCGCCTTCGTTTTCAAAAACATCGAAAACGGTCAGGAGCTTGGTGATTGCGAGCAGGTCTTGAATTTTCTGGGTCAGATTAAGAAGTTTCAGCGTTCCGCCTTCTTTATTGACGGCGGTAAAGCTCGAAACCAATTCGCCGATGCCGCTCGAATCAATATACCCGACGCTGCCGAGATTTAAGAGAATTTTCTTTTTGCCTTCGCCGAGCAGGCGGCGAATCGTGTTGCGAAGCGCGACGCTTCCTTCACCGATCGTGACCTTCCCGTCCATATCAAGAATCGTAATATCGCCTGCTTGGCGTTCCGTTAGATTAAGTTCAGCCATTTTTATCTCCTCGTAAAATAAAATTAAATAATAGATTGCAAATTTTAGATGAAATTTACCAAAAAAGTCCAAGTAAAACAAAACTCTTAACAGTTTTTTGTCATTTTCACGATCATTCCGCCTTCCGCGTGCTGTTGCCATTCGACCTTATCAACAAAATTATGCATGAACAAAATTCCGCGTCCCGAGGCTTTTAAAAGATTTTCGGGATTGGTCGGGTCGGGAACTTCGCTGACATCGAAGCCTTTTCCAAAATCGCGGATCGTAATTTCCATGCCGCGATCGAGATTGATCAAGGTGATTTCGACATTTTTGGTTTCGTCGAGTTTATTGCCGTGTTTGACGGCGTTGGCGAGCGCTTCGCGTACCGCCATATCAATACCGAAAAGCGCGTCGTCGCCGAACCCAGCGTCCGACGCAAACGCCGTCGCTTTCTGAACTGCCTCGTCAATCGCTTCTATTTTGCTTGAGATGGAAAATGTTATTTCTTTTTTGCCCACCGTTTGCCGATATAACTCGTCTGTCTTCACAATAAACTTTACTGTAAGTTTGCTTTTTATTGGTGTTTATGTCAAGAACTGAGCCGATTTTCGTTAAAAATAATCTGAATCGTAAATTAACGGTCTTGGCATTCGCCGCGTTGCGTCATCCGGTTTGTGGCGATTTTGTATGGCGGCGCCAAACCGCTACGAAAAAAATATCCGTTATTTGAAGCTATGTTTGGCTAAATGTTTTATATATCAATAGTTTACCGGATTTTGTTTCTTTGGCACACGGCTTGTAATCACTAAAGTCGTGAACGAAAGAATCGTTTGAGGGAAAATATCGGAAGGCATAAAAGCAAGTCGTAACGATTCTTTCGTTTCACAAAATTTTGAAAATAAAAATTAATTAGGAGCATAGAATGAAAAACAAACTCGGAATTTTTACTGCGTTGATTTTAAGTTTGATGATTGCCGGTTCGGCTTTTGCCTCGCCCGGCGGAGGTATGGCGTTTTCGGCTAAGAAGCTAACGACCTTGAGCGCCAAAGCCAACAAAGCGGCGGCGAAGAAAAAAAGAAAACATCGCCGGAATAAACGAACGGTGATGAAAAAAACGACCAAGATCGTGACGCCTAAAAAAAATAAGTAAAGGAGGAAACAACCATAAGAAAAAAAGCATAGCAGCCATCAAGAAAAAAATCGTTTCTCTTCGCAAAGCAAAATAAGGCGTAACTTTTAAAAGTTGCGCCTTATTTTTTCAGGAAAATTCAGTGGGGAAGATCGGGCAAAATCTCAAAAAGTTACAAAAGATATTTTACAAACATTTCCGTTGGTTTGTTTTAGCCGCGTGCCTGCTGGCGCTTCTGATTTACGGGTTATCGATTTTGACGGCAAAACCGACGGTTGAAATCATCACGACGCATCCACCGATCTTTGATGCCAACAACAATAAAATGCGCGAGGCGGGTTTTCAATCAACAAAAAAAGCGCGAAGACCTTAGTCCAGTTCGATGCCGAACCTTTCCGCCATCCGGTAAAGCGTCCGGCGGTCAATTCCTAAAATTTCGGCGGCGCGTGTCCGGTTTCCGGCGGTTTTTTCCAAAACGTGGATTAAATAGCGTTTTTCGAGTTCATCAAGCCGCGGCAGATCGCCGTAAAGTTGTGATAGATGAAATCTTTCGGCGGCGTGTTTGAATTCTTCGGAGAGCAGTTTGACGGGCAGATCTTCGGTCAGAATTTCGTTGCCGCGAGCGCGCAGCGCGGCGTATTCGACCGCCGCTTCGAGCTCGCGGACATTGCCTTTCCATTCGTAGATCTGCAAGGTTTTGAGCGCGTCTTCCGAAAAACGCAGATTTTCTTTGCCGGCAATTTTTCGCGCCTTTGAAAGAAATTTCTCAACCAGGATCGAAATATCTGTCGTTCGTTCGCGAAGCGGCGGAACTTCCAAGGTGACGACGCTCAGCCGGTAAAAAAGATCTTCGCGAAAGTTTCCGTTTTTGACCTCGGTTTCGAGATTGCGATTCGTCGCCGTGATGATCCGCGCATCGACCTTGCGGTTTGTTGCCGAACCGACGCGCCGGATCTCGCCTTCCTGCAAAGCGCGCAGCAATTTGACCTGCATTGCCAGACTCGTTTCGCCGATCTCGTCCAAAAATAATGTTCCGCCTTCGGCTTCTTCCCAAAGTCCGCGCCGGTCGGCATTGGCACCTGTGAACGAGCCTTTCGTATGTCCGAAAAGTTCGGCTTCTAAAAGACTTTCCGTGAGCGCGCCGCAATTGACGGCGACGAAGTTTTTGTCTTTGCGCGGGCTGTTTTGATGAATCGCGCGGGCGACAAGCTCTTTGCCGGTTCCTGATTCGCCCAGGATCAACACGGTCGAACGAGTCGGCGCGACGCGCGCGATTTCCTTGTAAAGCTCGATCATTTTCGGCGCACTGCCGACCATTACGCCCGACGAGATCTTTTCCGGCGCAATTTCCTGCTTTTTATGATTTTGTTCGAGCGCACGTTTCGCCGTTGCGACGATCTCATCGACTTTGAAAGGTTTCGAGATAAAATCCCACGCGCCTTCGCGGGTTGCCTCGATCGCCGTTTCGAGCGAGCCGAAACCCGTCACCAAAATGACGGGCGATTTTTCGCGCAGTCGGGGCAATAAATCCAAACCCGAAAGACTCGCTTCGAGATTGATGTCGCTGATGACGAGATCGGGCTTTGTTCGATCAGATAAGAGCAAGGCTTTCTCGGGCGAATCGGCGGTCAGGATTTCCCAACCCTGCGCTGCCAGAATTTCGCTCAAAAGCTCGCACGAAGCCTTGTCGTCGTCAACCACGAGAATTTTTTTCATCTCATAAATCATAGCTCAAAAATAGCTTTTATTCATAAAAAACGGCTGGCGAAAATGTTCGTCAACCGTTTTACAAGTTAAAAAGCAATTTCTCCTTTCGCGGTTTTACTTGATTTTTGCCGTTGCCGGAGTTTCGTCGGCGACGCGTTTGATCTGACCTTTATCGTTGACCAAAACGTGTGCCGTGATGCCGTCCGATTCCTTGATAAAAAACGAATAGAGCGGCTTGCTGTTTTTTCCGACCGTCGCGGCTTGCTCGATTTCGCCGTTTACTCGTTTCAGGGCAATCGCCTGTGCTTGTTCCATCGTGATCTTCGGTTTTGTCGCGGCAAAAATATTTCCGCCGAAAGCCAAAGTCGCCAGGATTAATCCGATAAATAATTTCGTTTTCATTTTTATGACCTTCCCTTATAAATTTGCAGCAGCCTTGCGCTGTTTGTCTGCTGACTACCGGTTTCGCAACGCGTATGCCAAAGAAAATCCTGAAAATAAAGGGTTTGAGACCTAATTTGGAAGTGGAAAACGAGTCACATTTGCCTTTTCGACAAAACTGCCACGAAAAAAAGCCAAAGTAACAAAACCGTCTTTTGGTCGAAACTAAACGACGAAAATTTCCAATCGTTTTTATAAAAGCTTTTGTAAACTTACAAAGTATAAATTTTAGTCAAAATTAAAATGTTTTGACCGGCGGCTGAACAATCCCCTGCTGATACGCAAAAATAACTAAATTCAGCCGATCCTCGATGTATAATTTGCTGTATATCGAACTCAGATGATGCCTGACGGTCGCTTCGGAAATATATAATTTTCTGGCAATTTCTTTGTTATTCATGCCCAAGCCAATCATTTTAGCGACCTCGTTTTCCCGCTGTGTTAAATTATTTGGAGCAATTGATTGACTGGTTTTAGATTTTCCATTTCCATCATTTCTTTCTAAGAGCTGTGCGATCAGCTTTTGATTTAGCCAAACTTCGCCTTCAAACACTTGTCTGATCGCACGAATCAAAGTTCGGGAGTTCTGATTGGTTCCAACTATCCCGGCGACACCCAGTTTTAAGGCTTCAGGCTGATCAAGCTGGCTGTTTGGGGTGAATAAAATTACGACTTTTGTCTCGGGCGCAACCTTTAAGACATCGGGTATCACACCAATGTTCTTACCTTCATCGTCCATTAAACAGATTAAAACTACGTTCGGGATGTTTTGGGAAACTTTTCGCATTAATTCCGAGTTTGTGCCGACAATATCGAGCACCTTTAATTCTTTTTCATTTTCGAGCAGCGCCCGTAAACAATCGCTTACTAAATTGTAAGTCGATAATATCGTGACCTGCGTTTTTTGGCGTAAACCATTTTTTAAAAACGGATCCATGCTTTTCTTCCTCGCTAACAAAATATTTTCGGTCTTTATCTACAACTTATGTGACTTTCGGGATTTTGTTTGGCAACGCGTATACCAAAGAAAGCCTTGCAAATAAAGAGTTTAGTAATTGAATTTGCAAAAAAGACTGAGACTTTTTTGCATTTTCGGCAAAAACGCCACGCTTGTTTTATGATGAGTAGGCGATAAAATTGGAAGAAAGCAATTGGAGTTTGAAGCAGGAATGCTGTTTGCAATTATAAATTTATCAATCACTGGAAAGGAAAA
>CADEFG010000179.1 GCA_902826505.1 uncultured Acidobacteriota bacterium | reverse complement strand
CGAAACGGCGTACCGCCGATGTTTTCGCGCGCCCGAAGGCAGAAAGCTCGTGATCGCCGATTATTCGCAGATCGAGCTCCGGATTTTAGCGGATTTTTCAAACGATGAGAATTTTATCAACGCGTTCAAATCGGGCGCGGATTTTCACACGATCACCGCCGCGCAGGTTTTTAACGTAAAACCCGAGGAAGTTTCGTCCGAACAGCGTTCGTTTGCGAAGCGTCTGAATTTCGGCGTCGTTTACGGCATCGGCGCGTCGCGGTTCGCGCTGATGACCGGACTTTCGCAAACACACGCCGAAGATACGATGCGGAAATATTTCGGCACCTATCGCGGGCTCGACGCCTATCTGCGCGAATCGGCGCGGCGCGTGGTTAATGAAAAGACCGCCCGCACGGGTTCGGGCAGATTGCTCAAATTCCGCTTCGACGAAAACGACCGTGCCCAGATCGGCGCGGCACAGCGCAACGGCAAGAATTTTCCGATCCAGGGATCGAGTGCCGACATCTTAAAACGCGCCTTACATCTTTTGCACAAAGAAATGCTCGGCACGAGCGCGAAACTCGTCAATATCGTGCACGACGAGATCATCGTCGAATGCGACGCTTTGGAAGCGGAGCAGATCGCCGATAAGTTAAACCAGACAATGTGCGCCGCCGGTGAAGAATACGTCCATAAAGTTCCCGTCAAAGTTGACGTGCACATCGCCGACGAATGGACGAAATGATCATCGATCAAGATTTCAGACAGAGTGTTTAACCAAATCTTGATTTTAAATCAAAGACAAAAAAAATATACGGCAAAAAGACAAATCAAACGGATGCTCGTTCAGCATTCGTTTGATTTGTCTTTGACTTTGAAATAATTTTATTTGGCGGTCGCTTCGGATTCTTTGTCCTTGGGCGTGATGTAGAGAATCCGCGAACAATTTTCGCAAGTGATGATCTGATCGCCGCGGCGGACTTCCATCTGCATATGCGGGCGCAGCGCGATGTGACACGCACTGCACGAACCGTTGATGACTTCGGCGACCGCGATTCCGTCGCGGCTGCGCTGGGCAAAGCGGTCATAGACGGTCGCCAGATTTTTCGGCAAGGTCACGAAAACTTTCTGACGTTTGACGGTTTCGCTGTCGAAATCCTTTCTGGCTTTCGTGACTTCCTTATCGAATTCCGTGAGCGCCGCATCGCGCTTCGATTCTAAACCGTTGATCTCTTCGGCGCGTTCTTCAAGAATCTTTTCAACCTCTTCGATCGCCGTCATTTTTTCGAGCGCCTGCGTTTCGAGCGCGGTGATCTGCTTTTGCAAAGCATCGGTTTCGCGCATCGCGGTTTCGTATTCCTTTTGATTTTGCGAATGTTTCAGGTTGCGGTCGGCGCGTTCGAGATAGGTTTTGTTTTCGGCAATTTGCTTTTCCAGCTCGGCGCGTTCTTCGCGTGATTTGTCGCGCGTTGCCTGCACGTCACGAATAGAAGAGGCGTGCTGTTCGAACTCTTGTTCAATTTCGGCACGCCTCTCGTCTGCTGTATCGATTGTTTTTTTTAATCGTCTGATGTTGGTATCGGTCTTTTGTAGATCTACTAACTTTTCATGCTCTTCTTTCACTGTTATAAAAAATCCCCTTCAATTATCTTAAATAATTATTAATATCTTAACACGAGAAAATTAAAAATGTGCAATGGCTGTTAGGTTTTAGATTTTTGGGTTTTGGTTTTTGGTTTTAGCTAAATTATTTAAAGTTTTAGCTAAATCGTATAAATCAGAAACCCAAAACCCAAAATCCAAAACCCAAAATCCAAAACCCATTGTCAAACTACTCCGAGAAAAACCTGAAAATGATTGATTAAATCCTTTAACTCGAACGAAATCCGCAGCCGGTCCGCGCCGACCGTGAACCAGCGCGGACGGTCTTCAAATTTGATCAAATGCAGTTCGGCATTTGCTCTGGCAAGCCCGAAATGCGTGAGGCGCGCGACCGCCAGCGCATTTCCGCGCATAAAACCGTCGCCGGGCGAGCGCGTCCAACCCGCTTCGACCGTCAGACATCTCACTCCTTGACGAAACTTCAGCAGTGAGCCGACATAGCTCGTCGTGCCCGCCGAAAAGCGGTGCGAATCGGCTTTTTCGATCGTAATGCGCGCGTTGTTGCGGTTGGCGTGTTCGGCAACTTCCTGCATCGTCTCGAACAGCCATTTGACCGCCGTTTCGCGCAGCGCGTCGTTGGCGGTTTTGACCGCGAGGAATTCGGCAAGCCCGTCGCGGCTCGCCGCTTGCGGATCGCGCGCGGCTTCGGCGATCAACTGTTCCCAAACTTCGTCGAGTTCGTTCATAGCTTGAAGCATAAAACCGCAAGCCGGTAATTGCAATTTCGTGATATTATTTTGAGAAAAGGTTTCTCGTAAGTCGTAAATCGCCGGTCGTTAATACGAATTTTTTCTTGACAATTAACGATTTACGATTAACGATTTACAATTAACCACTACAAGGCGTTATGAAAAATTTTGCAATACTTTTTTTTCTGATTACTTTCGCGCTCACCGCTTTCGGGCAACCACCGCAGGCGACTCCGAAAAAAACCCCGAAAACCGCCAAAACCGTCGCGGTGAAGCTCGGAACGGAAACCGAAGAATTTGAAAAAGCCAAAGCGATTTCCGACGCGACCGAAAGAATCGCGGCATTTCAGAATTTTATCAAAAACTTTCCCGCTTCAACCGAAATTCCGCGCGCGCAAGGCTTGATCGTCAGCGCCCGCGCCGAACTCGGTGACCAAAAATTACGCGCCGGCGAAACCCAAGCCGGAATCGATCTTTTCAAGCTCGCCGTCGCGGAAGCACCGACGCCCGTTTCCGACGATCTTTTTACCAAAGTGATCTTAGGTTTCCCGCTCAATCTCGATTCGTTCGGTCAGCGCGCGGCAGCGTTTGATGTCGTTAAAATGATCGAGGAAAAGGTCGGCGCAAATGCCGCGCAAATGCTCGATCTGGCGAAGTTTTACATCAACGTCAAATA
This sequence comes from uncultured Acidobacteriota bacterium, assembly GCA_902826505.1. Lineage (GTDB taxonomy): Bacteria > Acidobacteriota > Blastocatellia > Pyrinomonadales > Pyrinomonadaceae > JAFDVJ01. The sequence goes on along the minus strand of CADEFG010000179.1, from coordinate 5,570 downwards.
CGGCACGGAAGCGATCCGGCTCGCGCAGAAATCGGTCGAACTTGCGCCCGAAGCGATCAGCGGTTATCAGGTTCTGGCAATCGCCAATCGTCTGAATTTCCGGCTCGAAGACGCCGCCAATGCCTACGCCAAAGCGCTGGAATTGGACGCCGAATCAGTCGTCACCAAACAAAGTCTTGCCGAAATGAAACGCGCCGTCGGAAAACCGGACGAAGCAATCGCGCTTTATCGTGAAATCTTAGCTAAAGATTCCGCCAACACTGCCGCGCAGACGGGTTTGACGCTCGCGCTTTTCGACGCCGGCAAACGCGCCGAAGCCGAAGCCGAACTGAAAAAGGCGCTCGAAACCGAACCGAATAACGTCAAACTGCTGACCGGCGCGGCTTATTGGTATGCCGCGCAAAATTTGAGCCAGCCGGCAATCGATCTGTCGCAAAAAGCGATCGAAGCCGACCGCAGTTTTGTCTGGGCTTATATCGCCCAAGCCCGTGCGCTGACGGCGCAAAACAAACCGCTCGAAGCCGAAAAGGTTCTGCTTGCCGCGCGTCTGGCGACCGGACAATACAGCGATTTTCCGACGTTCGATTACGAGCTTGCTTCCGCCCGGCTCGCCGCCGGACTTTACCGCGAAGCCGCCGAAGCGTTGAAGAAAAATTTCACCGTCAACAAAGAAGGCTTGATCGAGGCTTATCTTGGCAACCGGATTTTGGCGGACGCCAAAAATTTTACCGAACTGCTTTCGCTCGAACGGCGCATCGAACTTTTTGAACCGAATGCCGCCGACAATCCCGACAATACCAATAAATTAAAATCGCTGCTCGAATTTCACCAAAAACTCGGAGCGGCGGATGCCACCGAAACGGAGCTTGCTCAAACAGCCGAAGAATTCGCGAAAGGCGACGACAATATGCGGCTTCATCGCCAGCTTTTTGCCGCCAACCGACTTTTACAGAAAAAAACGGCTTTGCCGAAGGTTCTCGAACTGATGCAATCGGCGATCGGCGGCGTTGATTCGGCTTTGAATGTCGCGGCTCCGTCGGCGGCGGTTTTAGCCGATGAAATTTACGAGAGCCGGCAATATGCGATCAGCCAGAATCTCGTCATCGTCGTGCCCGAAATCCCGCGCCAGACGCTTTCGGCAATTTTGCGCGGGCGCATCGAAGACACCGCGGGCTTGACTTATCTGCAGCAAAACAACCCGCCTCAATCAATTATCAGGCTGAAACGCGCGTTGAGCGTGCTGCCCGATAAAAGCGCGTGGAGCCGGGCAAGCCAGTGGCATCTCGGCGCGGCGCTCGAAGCGGACGGCAAAGAAAAGGAAGCGCTCGAAGCCTATCTCAAAAGCTACGACAAAGACTTGCCCGAACCGGCAAAACTTAGCGTAATCGAAAATTTATATCAAAAAGTAAACGGCAATCTCGACGGCTTGGATGCCCGACTCGGACAAAAAACCGATTCGCCGGTCGCGGCAACCGAAAACAAAACCGCGCCGAGCAATACCGATAATGGCAGAACGCCTTTTGAAAAAACTCCTTACTCGGTGCCCGTCGCAGTGCCTTCGCCGACTCCGAAAACGCCGGAAACGCCGCCGCTGACGACACCCGAAACAAAAACGGAAACCAAAACCGAACCAACTCCGGAACCGAAGACCGAGCCGAAGACCGAACCGACAATCGAATCAAACGCTTTACCCGAAAATCTTCCTTCGGTGACGCCTGAAAAAACTCCTGAAGTTTTGCCGACGCCGACGCCCGCCGAAACGCCGAAAACCGAGGAAGTAACGTCGCCGGAAACACCGCAGGAAACCCCAAAGACGGAAACCAGCCCGAGCCCGACGCCGACCGAAACTCCGTCAAATGAAGTTCAGCCAACCGCGACGCCCGCGACGACGCCGAGTCCCGAGCCTTCGCCAACGCCCGAAGAAACGAAAACCGAAGAAACAAAACAAGAAATAACGCCCCCCGAAGCAACAAAACCCGAAACGGTTCCCGAACCGTCGCCGTCGCCGCAGTTCATTTCGGACACCAAAACCAAAATAATGACGCAGTTTCCGCCGTCGCCCAAAACCAACGAAGCAAAAACCGTCAATAAAACAGTCGAACCCGTCAACAAAACGCCCGAAAAAACGCCCGAACCGATTCCGTCAAAAACTTCGACCGCGCTTTTCGAGCCGATCATCATTACCGTCGGGAAACCCGAAACATCGAAAATCGAACCGCCGAAAACCGAAAACACGGAAACAAAATCAACCGACGAAAAATCGTCCGAACCGGTTCAGAAAAACGAGAGCGAACGATCTCAAAAACCGGACGCCGAAAACAAAACCGAGACCAACCCGGATGCCGAAAATAAACCGGAGACCAAACCGATTGAAAACGCGCCCGACGACAAACTGTTGTCGGGCGAAAATCGTCCGCGCATCATCATCACCGAAAAGTCAAGCTCCCAAACCGTCACGGAAGAAATAACGAACTGCAAGATTCTGGTTAATATGGAAACGCTTTCGCTTTTGAGCGGCGGCGGCAGTCTCGGCGTTTCGGTCGGCTTTGAAGATAGCGGCAATCTCAAACAAATCACGGCAACTTCAAGCAGTCCGAACGATGTCGAAGTCGCGCTCGAACCGGGTATCGGCGAAAATGCCGGACGCTCGTTTTACATCATCAAGTCCGTCAGCACAAAAACCGGCGTTTTTACCGTGACGTTTGAAGCGCCGTGCGGGAAAAAGGAAATTCTCGTCAAAGTGCGTTAGCGGTGAAGAATGATCGAAATCCACTCGCCGTCGGTCTCGATCTTGAGATCCGTGATTTGAAATTTTTCCAATTCAGCCGTAATCAAATTTTCCTGTTCTTTCAAAATTCCCGATAAAACCAGAATCTTTTTCGACTTTTTAACGAGCAGCGGAAGAATCGGCAAGATCACATCAGCCGTTAGGTTGGCGCAGACAAAATCGAAAGCGGGCGTTTCTTCGGAGATCGAACCGGTAAAAAATTCGATATTTTCCGTTTCGTTGAGTTCGGCATTTTCGATCGCGATTTTTATCGAATCTTCGTCCGTATCGCAACCGACGATCTGAGACCTGAGACTTAGGACTTGGAACTTAGCGGCGGCAATCGCCAGAATGCCGGTGCCGGTGCCGACATCGAGAAAGCTCAGGCGGGCGTCGTAATTTGCTTCGATCGCCCGCAGACAGAGCCGCGTCGTTTCGTGCGTGCCGGTGCCGAACGCCATCGAAGGTTCGATTCGAATGATGATTTTATCCGTGTTTTTAAGCGTTTCCCAGGTCGGCGCGATAATAAAGCGGTCGGTTTCGGTCGGTTTCCAATGCTTTTTCCACTCGGCGAGCCAATCCTGATTTTCGATCTCGCGCCACTCGAAATTTTTGATCGAATCAATTGAAAAACCGTAAATTTGCACGGCTTCCGACAATTGGTTTTCGATGGTCGGATTAGCGAGTCGTTCGTTAAAATAACCGATCACGGTCAAGGTTTGAGCCGGGATTTTGCCGAGATTATTGATTTCCGTGCCCAACGCGTCGAGTTCGTTGAGCGCAAATTCGACGGCTTCCGCCGCGTTTGAATCCGCCGTGATTTCGAGCGCCAGCCAAATTTTTTCTTTGTCAGTTGTCATTTGTGATTATCGCAGATTTCAATTAATGCATAAATCGCCTTCTAAAACCGCGATTGCCTTATTATCTTTTAAACTGAAAATATTAACCGCGTGTAAAATTATTTCCAGATTGCCGTCGCCGTTCAGATCGGCAATTGCGTAAATCGCCGGTTTCGTGACGGTCGGATACATTTCCGGGTAAGTCATATTCAGATCGGACCCGGCGTTTCGCGTAAAGAATTCGCCTTCGAGCAGGATATTTTGCGGTTTTCCGCCGATGATTTTGCGGATCATTGTCAATGAATAATCACCGGCGGCGCGGCGCTCGGCATTGCCGGCATTTTTAAAATACGTCGCGGATAAAATCAGCTCTTCCGCGCCGTCGCCGTCAAGGTCAATGCCGACGGCGTCGGTGATGACGATTTTGGTTTTAGTGATCCGTTTGGTTTTTAGAAAATCGGCAATTATCTTTGTATAGTTTGGCGCGGTTCGACTGATCTTTCGCGGGACGCGCGGGAAAGGATTCCATTTTGCGTTTGCCCCGAGCGCCAGTTTGGGCTGCAAACCGGAACTTTCCGTCAACGATTCGCGCGGCGGCAACGCGGTGCCGGCGGCTGACGCAAAAAACAAATAGTAATTACCGCAAGCTTCGCTGCTAAATGCGAAGGTTCCGAACAAGGCATCTCTTTTTTTGACCATATTCGGATTTAAACCGATAAATTTCGTCTCTTTTTCGACGGCTTTGACAACCTGCTCATCGGTCAGCCATTTTCCGTTTTGCGTTCCGCCGATCAGATAATTGCCGATCGTGATCGGGATAATCTCCGTTTGACCAAACATTGTCTGGTTCATCAAAATCAATAAACATCCAAAAATAACTGCTTTTCTCACAATCAAAACTCCTTTTATTTGTTTGTCGCCACCCGCCGTTTGACGCGGGAATTTTGTTTTCATTGCGGTTTTTATTTTCGGATAAAATTAACAGAACTATTTCTCGATCCCGATCTCGTCCAAATTCCGTTCGTTATTGCGCCAATTTTCGACGACTTTAACAAAAAGCTGGAGAAAAACTTTTTGGTTAAGCATTTTCTCGATATCAACACGGGCTTCCGTGCCGATCTTTTTCAGCTTGATGCCGCCTTTGCCGATGATAATTCCTTTTTGCGAGCTTCTTTCGACATAGATCGCACAATGGATGCGCGTCACGGTCGGGTCGGATTCGTCGTATTTTTCGGTGACGACCGCCGTCACGTATGGAATTTCATCGCCGGTCGTTTGCAGAATTTTCTCGCGAACCATTTCGGCAACCAGCGTTCGCATCGATTGGTCGGTCAATTCGTCTTCGGCAAAGATCGCTTCATTTGCGGGCAGATGCTTGATGATCTGATCTAAAAGATTGTCAACCGCTTCGCCGCGCAGCGCCGAAACCGGGACGATCTCGGCAAATTCAAATTCCTTCGAATATGATTCGATCAGCGGCAATAGATCGCTTTTGGCTTTGATCTTGTCAATTTTATTTAAAACCAAAACCGCTTGTTTGCCCGAATTTTTGACCAATTCCAAAACGAATTTGTCGCCGTTGCCGGTCGAAACCGAAGCGTCGCGCATCAACACCAACAGATCGACCGAGAGAATCGCGTCGTGAACCGCCGCCATCATTCGCCGGTTCAGAAGAAATCCGGGTTTATGAACGCCGGGCGTGTCAACAAAAACGATCTGTCCCGTCTCTTTTGTGACGATGCCTTGAATCCGGTGGCGCGTCGTTTGCGGTTTATTCGAGACGGCGGCGATCTTTTCGCCGACCAGACGATTTAATAATGTCGATTTTCCCGCGTTCGGACGACCGATCAGCGCAACATAGCCGCTTCGGAAAATTTCAGATGTCATTCAATCAAGGTATCAAAAATAACCGATCGTGCAAAGACCGGCGTTTTCAAAAGTAATCTGCCAGATAATTCGGTCTT
>CADEFG010000178.1 GCA_902826505.1 uncultured Acidobacteriota bacterium | reverse complement strand
TTGTCGCCGCCGAAACGAAAATCGCTGATGCCGCCGTCTTCGAGTACCGGCGCGTCGGGCGGGCTCGCGAAAAGCCGCGCGTTCGTTAATTTTTTTAGCTCCGCCAACCCGCCGCAATGATCGTAATGCGCGTGATTGATCAATAAAATTTTGATGTCTTCGAGCTTGAAACCGAGCTTGGCAACGTTTGCCTTGATCTGCGGAACGGTTTCGGCGAATCCGCCGTCGATCAAAATATGACCCTGCGGCGTCGTGATCAGATAGGAAGTGACGTCCGAAGCGCCGACGTAGTAAATATTTCCGATGATCCGAAACGGTTCGAACGGCTGGTTCATCGCGCGGTCGCCTTCATCTTTTTGAGCAACTACAAAAATCGAAAGGCACAAAACAATGGTCGTTAGTTTTAGTATAAAAGTAAATTTCTGCATAATTATTTCAATTCCGTCAGCCAGATATTTCCGGTCGTTTCGGCATATTCAAAAATGATTTTATCACCTCGCGGCGACCACGCCGGATAGCGGACATATGAATTAAGTTTACCGTAATCGGTCAGTTTTTTTTGTTCCCGCGTCGTGCGCGAAACCGAATAAACATTCCAAATATCGCCGCGCTGTCCGGCAAAAATGATTTTATCGCCGTCGGGCGAAAACGAATGAACCCAGCTTTGTCCGGGCTCATCGGTCAGTTGAAGTGCTTCGCCGCCGTCAGGCGAAATCAAAGCAATATGCGTGTCGTCGCCGCGTTTGATCTGCACGGCGAGCAGCTTTCCGTCGGGCGCCCAGACGGGAAAGCCAATAAATTCAGGGTCGAAAGTAAGCTGTTTTTGATCACTGTTTTCAAGATTAACGAGCCAGACATTGATCGTGCCGCTTTCTTTTGAATTAAAAGCGAGGCGTTTGCCGTCGGGCGAAAGACGCGCAAAATCGACATCGCTTTTGAATGTGTAAAGCAGTGTTTCCTTCCGCGTTGAAATGTCGACCGAGAAAAATTTCGACTCGCTGTCCAATTGCTGCAGAACGAAACCGATTCGCGCACCGTCGGGAAACCAGTTCGGCACGCGACCGTTTGTTAATTCAAACGAATTTTGCCCGTCCGAATCTCCCAGCCAGATCATTCCGCGCGAACCGGTCTGCCACGAAACATAACCAAAACGGCTGCCGTCGGGCGAGAATACCGGAAAGGAATTGCGAAATGCCGCGTTCGGCACGATCGGTGCCGGATTTCCGACCGCGTTGCCTTTCGCATCGAGCGCGAGCGAAGCCAGATTGCTTTTGCTCATCATCATCGCATAGACGATTTTTTTTCCGTCCGCCGAAATTCGCAAACGCCGGATTTGTGCCGGACCGTCATCGGCTAACTGCGACGGCTCGCCAACCGGTTGATCATCGCCGGGCGAAATCCGAACCTGCCACACACCGTGGAGCGTGAGGAAGGCGATCCGCGTGCCGTCGGGCGCGTAAACGGGATCGAAACCGCTCGAGCTTATTTTCTGTAATTTCCTGTTAGCGATCTGAACCGACCAAAAGCCGAAAGTTGCCAGATCTTCAACGTTAAAAGCGATCCGTTTGCCGTCGGGCGACCAGGCTGGCGAGCCGTGTCCGCCGGCAGGAGCTCCGATTTGCGTCAACTGGCGCGGTTCGCTGTCGCCGTCGGCAGCGACGAGCCATAAAACCGACGGCGGCAGCGTCCGCGAAACCGCGCCCAAATCGGTTAACGCGCCGGATTGAAAAGCGATCTGTTTGCCGTCGGGCGACCAGGTAGGATTTGCGCCGAAAGTCGTTAATTGCCGCGCCGCGCCGCCCGCCGCCGGAACGATCCAGATGCCGCCGCGTCTTTTTGAATGAAAGGCAAGACGCTGCGCGTCGGGCGAAAAAGCGGGTTGGAAATTCTGATTTCCGTCCGTCGTGATCTGAATTTCCTTTGCATCATTCAACAGCGGTTTGACGTAAATTTCAAAATTACCGCTCTGGTCGGAACTATACGCTAAAGAATTTCCATCGGGCGAAATGGCGGGAAAACTATCCAAGCCCGACCATCTGGTGATCTGCGCCGTCCGCACGACCGCCGGAATATTATTTGAATCCGGATTTCTAAAAAAAAGCCAGCCGCCCAGCAAAATGACGGCGAAGATCACCGAAGCGACCGTCAAAATCAGATAGTTCGGGCGCGGCGGCGAAGCGGAAAGTTTGGGCAATGCGGCAGCTTCAAAAGATTGATTCGGCTCTGTTTTATTGGTCAAAACTTCTTTTCGAAGCTCAGTTTCCCGGACTTCGGCGATAAACCGATAACCGCGTTTCGGGACGGTTTCGATAAAACGCGGCGCCGTGGCATCGTCGCCGATGACCTGGCGAATTTCTTTGACAATCCGCGTCAGCGCGTTGTCGCTGACAAATTGTTCGCGCCAGATTTGTTCAAAAATTTCCTGCTTTTCGACGACGCGCCCGCGATGCGTAATTAAATAGAGCAAAACCTCAAAGGCGCGCGGCGTAATTTTTGGCGTTGCGTCGCCTTTTCGCACGCGAAAATCCGCCGTGTCGACGACGACATCGGCAAATTCATATTCTGAAGCGGAATTTTTGTTGGTCATTAAACTAAGAAATAACAAGGCTTAACTTCGGTCATAAAAATATCACAGAACGATTAGCTTTTTATCATTACACCGAAATCTTTGCTGATTATATTCGCTATTGTTCGGTCGGCAAAAGCCGCCGGAAATAAATTTCAGGAGAAAAAATAATGAAAAAATATTTGTTTATGTTTATAATCGGCATCATTTTCTTAAACGGTTTTGGTTCGAACGAGGTTTCGGCGCAATCGCTGAAAGCGACCAGGGTCGAGGTCAAATTCGATTTTCGCGTCGGCGACAAAATTTACCCGGCGGGTATTTATACGTTTGAATCGGTCAGTCAAAGTAACGAAAATATTTTGCGGCTGGGAAATGGTCAAAAGGAAAATAGCCGGTTGATAATTACCAATCTTTCATACGCTGATAAGGCGCAGTCGCCGAAACTTGTTTTCCGGCAGGTTGGCGAAGATTTTTATCTGACGAAGATTTTTTTGGCAAACGGAAACTGGGGATTTTCGGTTCGTCCGTCGCGGCGGCAAGCTGAAAACGATAAAAAATTGGCTTCGACAAAATTTGTCGAGGTTTCGGCAAAGCCATAAATGCCGCCGAAGAAACGGCAGGGCTTGGTTTAATCAGGCTTTGCCGTTTCTTTATCGCACCGGTCGCGGATAAACGACCGGACTTTTATTGCCGTCTTTGTCAACGGCGCGGACGCCGAAAAAGTAGTTGTCCTTGGACATCGCTTTTGCCGTGTAGGTCGTCACGTTTCCGACAAAGACGGAATTTGTCCAAACGCTCGAAGTCGTCTCGCGCCAGACGACCTCGTAACCTGCGAGATCCGTGTCTGCGAGAGCGTCCCATTTCAAATCCGTGTCGTTCGTCAAACGCGCCGTGACGATCGCGACGCCTTTCGGTTTGGCGGGCGCGAGCGCCAGGGCTGCGAGCGAGATCAGATTGACGCGCGTCACGTTGGCGACATATTCAAAATCGACAAACTCGATCGTATCGCCGTAAAAGACGCCGTTTTCCGTCCGCACGTTTTGATGCTGATGCGTGTAATCTTCGTCCGCTTCGGTGATCCGCACTGCCGTGAAACCTTTTTCAAGAAACGGGATATGATCGCCGCCGCGCAAATACCGGTCGCGCCGGTAGATCATCCAAACGCTGAAAGTTTTTAAGTATCTGTCGGATTGTTCCTTGATAAATCTGGCAAGCTGGCGCGACGCGGAATCGTTTTCGCCGCCGACGCTGCGGCGCGTATTGCCTTCCTGTTCGGTTTCGTTTGACGGAACGCCTTCGGAAAAAACGCGCACTTTGTTGCGGTTCGGCGAATTTTTTTGCGATGTGACGCCGCCGACAATATCATTGGTGAACATTCCTTCGATATTCATCTTTTTCTCGACGGCTTGCTCGGCGAAATAGCGTGCGCCTAAGAGTCCTTGTTCTTCGCCCGGAACGGTCATAAAAACGATCGTCGCGTCGAATTTTCGCTTCGACATAACGCGTGCGAGTTCGATCACGGCGGCTGTCCCGGAAGCATCGTCGTTTGCGCCGGGAGCATCGCATTTGGCGTCGGTCGGCGATGAGCACATCGAATCGTAATGACCGGAAACGACATAAACCCGCTCGGGATTGGTTGTTCCCTTGAGCGTCGCGACGACATTCGTCAAGTTCGTCGGTTCGGGAATGCGGGCGGCTTTCGGCTGGAGAAAAATTTGCTTTTCGACCGTCAGGCAACCGCCGCAATCGGCTGAAAACTTCTGAAATTCCGCGAAGATCCAATCGCGCGCGGCGCCGATTCCGCGCGTCGGGTTGTCTTGTTCGGATAAAGTGTTGCGCGTCCCGAATGAAACGAGCTTGCGAATCGAAGCCTCGATATTCTTTGCCGAAATTTTCCCGAGCATTTTTTGAATTTCCGTGTTCGGTTTTTCCTTTCGCGTCTGCGCGAACGAAAACGATGCGCCGAGAGCCAGAAGAGTTAAAATAATAAACAGTCTTTTCATAATTTTATTTGATTCTGCCCGATAATTTTAGAATCGCTTCGCGCCGCCTGTCGTAGTCATTGTGCTGTTTTTGCGATAAATAATCAATTTCGCAATCAATCAGCGCTTCAAGATTTATGTCCGGTAACCTGAACAGCACCGAGAAATTTTGAAATCAATGGCTTTTGAAAATGATTGCCGTAAAAATCTGCATCTTTTGCTTTAAAGTTTGCGGTCAAAGATCAAAAATTTAGGGCAGTCTTGCTGCGGAAAACAACTTTCGTTATTTTTTAGTAATGAAGACCTTGAAAATTCAATCGAAACAGCGCGAGGAAATGATCGAGATCACGGCGCAAGTCGAACAAGTTTTACGCGCCGAACGCGAACTTAAAGACGGCGTCTGCGTACTTTTCACGCAGCATACGACCTGCGGTTTGACGATCAACGAAAACGCCGATCCGGACGTGAAAAGCGATCTGCTTTTATTCTTGCGAAAGACGATTCCGCAGTTTTACGAAGGTTTCCGGCATTTTGAACACAATTCCGACGCGCATATCAAAGCGAGCCTCGTCGGCGCGAGTCTGACCGTGCCGTTTGCGGACGGTACGCTTTTGTTAGGCAGATGGCAGGGAATTTACTTGTGCGAATTTGACGGCGCGCGTGAAAGAAAGGTTTTGTTGAAGATTATTTAGCCACGAATGACACGAATTTCACAAATTATTATTGATATTTAATTCGTGTTATTTGTGTCATTCGCGGCTAAATTTTTACGCTTTACTGTTTTGGCGTCGGAGTCGCGTTCTTTTTCGCGTTGGCAAAATCGCCCGCGACGAAGATCGAGATCTTATCCGGCGCGAGAAACTTCTTCATCGCCGCATTGACCTGTTCGGGCGTTAAGGCTTGAACTTTTTTGTCCAATTCGTCGTCCCAGGCAAGCGTCCGGTTTAAGAAAAGATAATTACCGAGAGTTTGCGCCAAGCCGCTGTCCTGTCCGCGATTGCGCTGACGATTTAAGAGCCAGCCTTTTTTCGCGGCGTCGACTTCTTCCGCCGTAAAGCCTTCGGTCACGACCTTTTGAATTTCTTCCTTGAAAGCCGCCTGAAGTTTTTCGCCGTTTTGCGGAGCATAGATCGCCTGCGCGAAAAACGCACCGCTTTCATCGAGCGAGCTCGCGTTAAAACCCGAACCGACGCCGTAGCTCAAACCTTCCTTCTGACGAATTCGGGTCGCCAGCCGCGAATTTAGAAATCCGCCGCCGAGCATAAAATTGCCGAGCGTAAACGCCGCGTAATCCGGATTGTCGTCGCGCATTTTGACATTCAAACGGGCAAAGAAGATCGCGTTCGCTTTGTCGGGCGTTTCAAACGTTTTGTTGGTTGCCGCCATCTCGAAATATTCCTGCGGAATCCGCTGATAAGTGTTCGGGCTTTTCCAATTGCCGAAAACCTGCGTGACGACGGGCGAAATTTCCTTTTCGTCAAAATCGCCGACGATCGCCAGTTCGCCTGCGGAAGCGCCGTAAAAATCCTTGTAGAATTTTTTCAGATCGTCAAGTGTGAGGGCTTTGATGTCGGCAATTTCCTCTTCGAGCGTCGGCGCATAGCGGACGTCGCCTTTCGGATATTTGTTGTAATACTGCGACATTGCCCGAATCGCGATCGACTGCGGTTCGCTCCGGTCGTTTTCCAGATTTGTCAGGGCTTCCTGTTTGAGCAGGTCGAATTCGGCTTGCGAAAATGCCGGTTCGCGCAGGATCTCGCCGATGAACTTCAAAACTTCGGGCAAATTCTGCCGCGTCGTTTCCATCGTGACGGTCGCGCCGGTCGCCGCGCCGCCGACAAAACCACGCGCCTTCAAACGGTCGAGCTCGTCCTTGATCTGCTGGCGGTCGTGTTTGAGCGTTCCGCGCATCAGCATCTGCCCGACGAAATTGCCCGCCGCGCCGCGATTCATCAAACTTTTCGCGTCGCCGAGACGCAGACCGAGCCGCACAAAAACCGCATCGCCGCGATTTTCTTTGGCGAGATACGCAACCTTTAAACCGCCGATCGTCGAGCGCCTGGTGCGCGCTTCGATATTTGCCGGCGTCGCGTCGAAGGTTTCGCCTGCCGCGACCGCCGCGTCGCCTTTGTAGTCTTTGACCATCGCCGTGATTTCCGAATCACTGACCTGCGGAATCTCGGCGCGTTCCGGCTTTTCGGTCGGATAGAACAAACCGAGCGTCCGGTTCGACGTTTTCAGATAAGTTTTCGCGACGCGCTGAACATCTTCGGGCGTTACTTTTTTTAAACGGTCGCGGTTCAAGAACAAAAGCCGCCAATCGCCCTGCGAGATCCAGTTCGTTAGCTGCAAAGCGATCGAATTCGGATCGTTAAACGAGAGGTCGATGTTTTTCAGCGCGGCGGCTTTGAAACGTTCGACTTCTTCTTTGGTCGGCGGTGTGCCCGCAAAAGTTTCAATGGTTTGCAGCATCGTGTCGCGGGCGGCATCGATCGAAGCGGTTTTGTCCAACTGCGCGCCGAACAGAACATAGCCGGGTTCTTTTTGCGAAAAGCCGAAATTGAAAACGCTCGTCGCTTTTTTCGATTCGACCAGCGATTTGTAAAGTTTGCCCGACGGTGTGTCCGCCAGAATTCTGCCCATGATCGAGATCGCCGCGTAATCGGGATGCGCGCCCGGCGGAATATGATAGCCAGCCATCACGAATTGATTGTCGCCGACGCGCCGCAGATTGACCTGCCGTTCGCCGTCCTGCGTCGGCTCGACCGTGTAGATTTTCGGCAGTTCGCGCGACGGTTTCGGTATTTTACCGAACTTTTCGTTGATCAGATTGAGCGTTTTCGATTCGTCAAATTTTCCCGCAACAACTAAAACGGCGTTGTCGGGCTGGTAATATTTTTTGTAAAACGCCTGCAAACGGTCGATCGGCACGTTTTCGACGTCGGAACGCGCGCCGATCGTGTCTTTTCCGTAATTATGCCATTGGTAAGCGCTCGCCAAAACTCTTTCGAGAAGGATGCCGAACGGGTCGTTTTCGCCCGATTCCATCTCGTTGCGGACGACCGAAAACTCCGAATCCAGATCTTTTTTGGCGATGTAGGAATTGACCATCCGGTCGGCTTCCAGATCCAAAGCCCAATCAAGATTTTCGTCCGTGGCGGCGAACGTTTCAAAATAATTCGTGCGGTCGAACGAGGTCGTGCCGTTCGGGCTCGCGCCGTGCGAAGTCAGTTCCGCCGGAATATTCGGATGTTTCGGCGTGCCTTTGAACACGAGATGCTCGAGCAGGTGCGCCATTCCGGTTTCGCCGTAGCTTTCATGGCGCGAACCGACGAGATAAACGATATTGACCGTGATATTTTGTTTGGTCTGGTCGGGAAACAGCAAAACTTTTAAGCCGTTCGCCATTTTATATTCGGTAATTCCCTCGACCGTCGTGACTTTTTCAAATCCGGCGGGAAGCGTCTGCGCCCGAACATTTGAAAGTAGTAATGAAAATGCCAAAACTGCGAGAACGCAAAGTTTTGCGCGATGTCGAAAACTCATAAAACCTCCGTAACTTTTGTCTTTAATTTTCAGGAAACTGGTAAAATTATACACAAAACCGATCGAAAAAAGTTCCTTTTTCGAACAAGTTTTTGAACAAAATTCAAATAATCGAACTATTTTTTGCGCGGGAAAACCAAAATCGCGTCGCTCACTTTGCGCTCGCCTTCTTTGTCGGACGGGTGATTGACGATTTTGCCGTCGAGAAACATCGTCGTCGAACCGCCGCCGTCGAGATTCATCGCATCAACTGCGCCGAGTTCCAAAAGCAGTTTCGCGAGCTCTTCCAAACCGATGCCGCCGCTCGCTTCCGACCGACCGTCAACCGTCACCATCAAAAACTTGCCGTCCTTTAATTTCGAGACCGCCGTCCGCGGATGTTTCGTTTCGACAAATTCTTTCGAAGATTTTTCCTCTTGCCAAGTGATTTCGATCTTCCCGTTTTTGATCAATTGCGGAACGCCGCTGACCGCGTCTTCAGCAGGGGCG
>CADEFG010000177.1 GCA_902826505.1 uncultured Acidobacteriota bacterium | reverse complement strand
AAACCTTCCGAGAAATTAGCAGCAGCATTGAATTTTGCCGGAATTACGAGCTTTCCGGTCTGGTTGATAAAACCCCATTTTTGGTTGATTTCAACGGCGGCTAATCCTTCGGAGAAACAACTCACCATCGTGAATTTCGGCTTGATCACGATTTGTCCTTCACGATTGATAAAGCCGGATTTTTCATCGATCGCAACTCTTGCCAAACCTTCTGAAAATCCGGTTCCCCAAGTCATTGAGTCGGTCGGATAAGATTCAAAATCGCCTTCGTTCAGGCTGCCGCTGCCGCTAATTGTAAAACCGTCTAAAGTTATCGTCGTTTCTTTCTCGCTTTTCGGCTTTTTAGAGACTTTTTTCTTTTTTTCTTCAGTTTTCCTTATGTAGGAAATGAAGTTATCAATGCTATGCGAGTCCGGTTGATCGCATTGCGCCAGACAACTTAGCGAAAAGGAAAAAAGCAAGAATATAACGGCAATCAGGCTTTTCATAAGAATTATCTGAACTGCTCTAAAAATCTGACATCGTTTTCGAACATCAAACGAATGTCGTCGAGCGAATACATCAGCGCGCAAATTCTTTCCAAGCCGAAACCGAACGCGAAGCCCGAATAAATTTTCGGATCGACGTTGCAGGCGCGCAGAACGTTTGGGTGAACCATTCCCGAACCGCCGAGCTCGATCCAGCCCGAACCTTTGCACGGGCGACAGCGTTCGTTTTCGAACGTGCCGCTGCCGCCGCATTTGAAACACGAAAAATCGAATTCCGCGCTCGGTTCGGTGAAAGGGAAGTAGCTCGGACGAATGCGGATCCGCGTTTCTTTGCCGAACAGCCGGCGCAGCCATTCGGCGACCGTGCCTTTTAAATGCGCCATCGTGATTCCACGATCAACGCACAAACCTTCGATCTGGTGAAACATCGGAACGTGCGTCATATCGGGCGTGTCGCGCCGGAAAACTTTGCCGGGCGCGATGATCCGGATCGGTGCGCCGCGCCGTTCCATCGCGCGAATCTGGACGGTCGAAGTCTGTGAACGAAGCGCAAAACCTTCGGTCGTGTAAAAAGTGTCCTGCGATTCACGCGCGGGATGACCTTCGGGAATATTAAGCGCGTCGAAATTGTAATAATCCGTTTCGATCTCGCGGTCGTCCTCGATCGCATACCCAAGCGAAACGAAAATGTCCTCGATTTGTTGGCGTAATATTGTCAAAAGATGCAGATGACCGACGCGCGGACGTCTGCCCGGAAGCGTTACGTCGAGCCGCTCGCGTTCGGATTTCGCTTCGTTGACGAACGTTTTGAGACTTTCCTCGGTTTCTTCGATCGCCCCGATAATCTTTTTTTCAACCGACTGGACGAACTGCCCGAATGCGCCGCGTTCTTCCGCAGGCACGCGTCCGATGAGCTTTTTGGCGTCGGCGATCTCCGACTTTTTGCCTGTGTGTTTGGTTTTGAATTCGCTCAATTCGCGCTGTAAGTTTTCAGCGGCAGATAAGCCCAAACTGTTAATTTTATTGCGTAAATCAACAAAGCGTCCGAATTCCTTCTCGAACGCTTCGCGGATCCTTTCGACTTGTTTTTTTTCGTTCGACATAAAGCTATTCTGTATTTTCGATTTTAAATTCAGGGTTTTCGATCACCCCGAAAATGTTTCCAAACGGGTCAAAAACCGATCCGACAACGATCGCGCCGCCGACATTTTTCGGTTCTTCGTGCGCGGTTGCGCCTTTTTCGATTAACTCGTTAAATGTTTCCTGCGCGTTTTCAACGCCCCAGTAAACGAGCAGATTATCGCCCGTCTTGACGCCTTCGGCATCGGGATCAAGACCTAATTCAAAACCGCCTACGCTGAAACCGACATAAAAAGGTTCGTCGAAATACGGCGCAAATCCCAAAACATCGGAATACCACGCTTTCGCTTTCTCCAAATCGCTGACCTTAAAAATTGCCGTTCTTAATCCCTGAAACATTTGATTAAATTACTAACAAAATGAAAAACCAAGTAAATAGTACCTAAATTTTTTTGATTATTGAAGTTTTATAGATGCTTTTCTCTGACTAATCCACGAAGAAAATTGAAAAGTAAATAATAGAAGCATTAAAAACAATTCACCTTTTATCAGGCTTGAAACCGGTTCGGTACCACAACTATTAATAAGACCGACCATAAAAGTTAATGGAACAAATAAAATAACCAAAATAACCGATGTAATTAAAACCCAAAGCCCTTTGTAATTTCTTAAATAATACAAAATACCTATCGGAATAATTAAAGTTGCTAAAGTTAAGAACCAAACATTGTCGTAAAATCTTTGTTCCCAAATTAATTGAGACTCTTGTATTGTTGATTCACAAGCACCAACAGATTTAATTGCCATCAAAAGCATCAAATTTGTTAGTGCTAATTTCCTCATACATTTTGAATCAAATTTGGTTTAACAAAAACAAAAACAAAAGACCAAATAAATTCGATCCGATATTTCCGAATTATTTAAGTTTTACGGATGTCTTTTTCTGACTAATCCACGAAATAATTTGAAATGTAAAAGCAGCAACTGAAAAATAAAAAAGCCCTCTAATAATCTTTGTCGTAAAGAAATCACATTCTTCACCACCGTTTAAATAATGCACAAACGCCGGTAAAGTAATGGCAATTAAACAGACAGCCGGAGCGACTACGCCTTTTCCTTTTCGTAAAAAACAAATCAGCAAAGATGTGATAAAAATCGCTACTGAATAATTAAAATATTTCTGAGCGATGATTGAATTTTCCGCAATGGTGCAAAGATTAGCTTCCGTTCCGTTGCTGCATTCGACTAATACACAAGCCGAAACGAGTTTAGCGGACATTACCAAAATAACCGCTAAACCTGTTCCAGGGAAAATTGCTTTTTTAGTCAAAAGATTCAAAATCACTTCATTTTTAAGCTGTTGCCTGTTTGCCGATCGCGTCTTTGGCTTGTCCGGCGAGCGCCGCGAATGATTCAGGCTGTTTGACGGCTAAGTCGGCGAGAACTTTGCGGTCAAGCTCGACACCGGCTAATTTCAAACCGTGCATAAACTGCGAATATTTCATTTCGTTCAAACGGCACGCCGCATTGATGCGGACGATCCAGAGTTTGCGAAAGTCGCGTTTTTTCAGTTTTCTGCCCGTGTAGGCGAAATTCAGTGCGCGTTCGACCGATTCCTTGGCTGAACGATAAAGTTTCGATTTCGTTCCGCGAAAGCCTTTCGCTAAGGCTAATATCTTTTTGCGCTTCGCGGTGCGCTTGTTTCCACGTTTTGCTCTTGGCATAATTTCACTCCGTTTGATTTTGGATTTTAGATTTTGGATTTCAGATTAAAAGAACTTTTCAATCTAAAACGTTTATCCAAAATCAACCAATCCAAAATCTAAAATCCAAAATTCTTTAGTCTCTCCCGTAGGGCAGCATTTTTTCGACGCGTTTTTGATCGCCTTCCGAAACCAACGCATCGATATCGAGATTGCGTTTACGTTTGTTGGTTTTTTTCGTCAAAATATGGCGGGCGTGCGAATGTCCGCGTTTGAACTTTCCGCTCGCGGTCGAGCGAAAACGTTTCGCCGCGCCTTTATGTGTTTTAAGTTTTGGCATAATTCTCCTTTATTAATTGGTTTTCGGTTTTTGGTCTTTGGTTTTTGGCTGAATTTATTTATCTGAAATTTAGACCTAAAACCCAAAACCTAAAACCCAAAACCTAAATCTTATTTAGTCTTTTTCGGCACGAAAATGGCGAACATCTGATAGCCTTCCATTTTCGGCGTGACTTCGACATCGGCGATGTCGGCGAGATCGTCGCGCAACCGCGCGAGGATCTTCGAGCCTAATTCTCTGTGCGTCATTTCGCGTCCGCGAAAGGCGATCGTCGCGCGAACCTTGTCGCCGTCGCCGATCCAGCCGCGCGCGCGTTCCTTTCGATAATCGTAGTCGTGGTCGTCGGTCGCCGGACGAAATTTGATTTCCTTGACCTGCACGGTGACCTGTTTTTTCTTGGCTTCGTGCTGTTTCTTTTTCTGTTCGTAAAGAAACTTGCCGTAATCGATGATCCGGCACACCGGCGGCTGCGCATTCGGCGCGATTTCGACCAGATCCAAACCCTGCGAACGCGCCATCTGCACCGCGTCGCGCGTGTCCATCACGCCGAGCGCATCACCGTCTTCGGTGACGACCCGCACCGCCGGTACACGAATTCTTTCGTTTGTGCGGTGAAGCGGTTGGCGACGATTATCAAAACGCCCACGACCTCTGAAATTATTAGCGATAAACTTTCTCCTTTCTTGAGTCTCAAGCCCCAATTCCCAAGTTTCAAGTCAAATGCGACCTGGGACTTGGGAATTGGGACTTGAGACTAACCATTCGTCAAAGCGCGTGTTTCTTTCAACTTTCGCGCCATCTCTTTAAATTCTTCAAGCGTCATCTGTCCGATGTCGCCTTTTACTTTTTCACGAACCGCAATTTTATTATCTTCAAGTTCCTTATCGCCCAAAACGAGCATGAACGGAACTTTTTGTAATTGCGCATCACGAATTTTTGCACCGATTTTGTCGGATTTCAAGTTTGTTTCGACCCGAAAGCCGGAATCTTTCAATTCATTGCCGATTTTTTGAGCATATTCGTTGATCCGGTCGGTAATCGGGAGAACCGCAACCTGCACCGGCGCGAGCCAGAACGGAAACGCTCCGGCGTAATGTTCGATCAAAACACCGAAAAATCTTTCGACCGAACCGAAAAGCGCACGATGTACCATGACAGGCTGATGTTTCTGCCCGTCGTCGCCGATATATTCGAGATCAAAACGTTTCGGCAGGTTGAAATCGAACTGAACGGTCGAAAGTTGCCACAACCGACCGATCGAATCTTCGACTTTAATATCGATCTTCGGACCGTAAAACGCGGCTTCGCCTTCGATTCGTTCGTAGGGAATTGCGCGCCGGTTCAAAGCGTTGACCAAAGCCTTTTCCGCGTCTTCCCAATCCTCGTCCGAACCGAGATAACCTTTATTATCCGCGCCGCCGCGCACCGAAAGCTCGACTTTGAATTTCTCGAACCCGAAAGTGTTGAAAACGTCGTAAGCAAAATCGACACAATCTCCGGCTTCCGTCTCAACTTGATCGGGCGTACAGAAAATATGCGCGTCGTCCTGCGTAAATCCTCTGACCCGCAAAAGTCCGTGCAAAGTTCCCGACAATTCGGCGCGGTAAACGGTTCCGAGTTCGGCGTAACGGAGCGGCAGATCGCGATATGAACGCGGGTGCGATTTATAAATTCCGATATGAAACGGACAATTCATCGGTTTGAGCCGGAATTCCGTGTCCTCGTTGAATTTTTCGGGCATTTTTATCGGCTCGAAAAGCGCATCGGCGTAATTTTCTTCGTGTCCCGAAGTTTGCCAGAGTTGTCGTTTGGCGATATGCGGCGTAAAAACCATACCGTAGCCGCGTTTTTGCAGTTCTTCGCGCAGATAATTTTCCATATCGGTGCGAATCGCGCCGCCTTTCGGATGCCAGAAAATAAATCCCTGCCCGTAATCGTCCTGAATCGAAAACAGATCGAGTTCTTTGCCCAAACGCCGGTGATCGCGTTTTTCGGCTTCCTCGCGCTGCCGGAGCCAAGCGTCGAGTTCTTCCTGCGTTGCAAAGGCGGTTCCGTAGATCCGCTGCATTTGCTGATTTTCCGCGTCGCCCTTCCAATACGCGCCCGAAAGCGCGAGCAATTTAAATGCTTTGAGCTTGCCGGTGTGCCCGACGTGCGGACCGAGACAAAAATCGATGAACGGCGAACCGTCAATATAATAAATGCTCGCCATTTCGGTGGCGACCTTTTCGTCGATCAATTCGCATTTGAGCGGTTCCTGACGTTCCTTGAAAATATCAAGAACTTCGGCTTTGGCGATCTCGTCACGGCGATAAACGAGGTTTCGTTTCGCCATTTCCTTCATTTTCTTTTCGATAACGGGCAAATCGGCTTCCGTGAGCTGGCGCGGGGCGATCACGTCGTAGTAAAAACCGTACCGCGGATCTTCCATCAGCGCCGGACCGACGCCGAGCTGCGTGCCGGGAAAAAGATCCAAAACCGCTGCCGCCAGAAGATGCGCGGTCGAGTGCCGCAAAACTTCCAAACCGTCATGCGTATCGGTGATGATCGGTTCGATCGACAGAACTTCGTCCGTCAGAGGGATTTGTTTAGACAAATCAACTTCTTCGCCATTGACCTTCGCCGCGATGGTTTTCTTCAAAACATCACGGTCAAACGCCTTGATCGCCTCCAAAACGGAAACCGCTTCGGAAAAATCCTTTATATGTTCGCCAAATTTTATCTGCATACCTTTGTTAATTATAAATGGTGAATTATGAATTTTGAATTAAAAAGCAAAGTTTGCTCTTATCAAATTATTCACCATAAACCATTTACAATTAACCACTACTACTAAATGATTTGATCTGATAAGAGCGACCTTGCCGTGCGTTTCTAAATGCGAAACGCGAATAAACGCGCCGTTTAGAAACGCGTCGTAGTAGTTCGGGTCAAAAATGCAAAGTTCTTTGAAAGCATCTTATCAAAAAATAAAAATGGTAGTCAGTAACAGATTTGAACTGTTGACCCCTACCGTGTCAAGGTAGTGCTCTACCACTGAGCTAACTGACTAAGCTTTCGCCTAAAATAAAAAGCGAACTGAAAGAATATCGAAAATCCTCACGGGCTGTCAAGTTTTGATGACTCGAAGCGCCCGAAGCCAATTTATTAACCTTGAATTTTAGCTCGAATCTTAAATGACTTTAACAAATTTATCCGCATTGAATCGATGCAGAATTTTTTGAACGTTTGGCGAACAAGCCGATAAAAAATCCTAAATATAAGTATTTGAAGATAAAACGATTCTTGGCACAAGTATTGATATAAAAAAGTCAAACTTCAAAGTTTTGAGATTTAGGACAGTGGAAAAAGGAGAAAAATTATGATTTCATTATTAGTTTGGTTATTTTTGGGTTTTGTTGTCGGCTATATTGCAAAAATGATTATGCCCGGCGGCGATGGCGGCGGTGTGGTATTAACAATACTTTTGGGGATTGTCGGAGCAGTTGTCGGCGGATTTTTGGGAAATACAATGTTCGGTTATCCAATGATTAGTTCATTTAACAATATCGCCAATAATCTTCCCAGCTTTTTCTCTTCAATTGTCGGTGCAATTGTTGTTTTGGTTTTATACCGATTAGCGACCGGGCGACGATTAACCGCCTAATTTATCGGTCGGCATAATTAGAATCGGCGGTTGAATTTTTTCAACTGCCGATTTTCGGTTGCGAACTGCAAAATTGATGCATGGCAACGGCAACGAGTTTGGTTGTCCGGTTATCGACATCAAAATTCGGGTTGACTTCCGTGAATTCGACAACTTTGGTATTGACGAGTTTGGCGGCAAATTGCACCAGATTTAAAAATTCTCCCGAACGCAAACCGATCGGACTCGGCGCCGAAGTTCCGGGCGCGTCCGAAGAGCGAATCGCATGCAGATCAAAAGCAAAAAATGCCGTTAAAGATTGGCTGTGATGAATAAATTTCTGGCGCATCAATTCGCGCAGCTCCAGATCGGCGGTTTCGCGCGAACGGAGCTGGGCGACGCTCACCATGTTGACGCCCATATTTTGTAAATACCGGAAATAAACCGGCGAAACAAGCTGCGGCTGATAGGCAATTTCGTAGAGATAATCTTTCCGGATGAGTTTTTCTTCCAAAAGCTGCCGATAGGGCGTGCCGCTGCTGCGCTGCGCTTCGTCGCGAACATCGAAATACGCATCGACATTGACGCCGAGCCAATTTCCGGCGCCGAAAACTTCAGCCATTGCTTTGCCGTCGGCGTAGGAAATATCGTTGCCGCCGCCGAGAACGATCAATTTCTTTTTATCTTCGAGAACTTTTTTGGCGACATTGGTCAAATTATCGTGAGTTTCTTCGAGCGAGCCGCTTAATTCGACATTGCCCAGATCGCAGATTTTGTGGTTGATCCCAAAAGGTGTCAAACGGTAAAATTGCTCGCGAATCGCGTCCGGGGCTAGCGCCGCGCCGGCGCGCCCGTTATTTCGTTGGACGCCTTCATCCTGCGGACAGCCGATGATCACGATGCTCGATTCTTCATATTTCGTGTGCGGGACGATCTCGCCGAGTCTTACATCTTTGCGGTCATTTTTTTTGAAAAATACTTTTTCGTTTGGTTGGGTCAGATTTTGAAAAGATTCACTCATAAATTTGCCAAAGAATTTTCGTTAAGTTATAAACTAATGATAACAAAAAAAGATTTTATGAAAACTCCGAGCCGCAAAATTTACCGGAATAAACAATGGATTTGGCGTTTGTCGGCGGGTTTTTCTAAAGCGGCTTAAAGTTTTTTGGCTGAAAAATAGAAAATTTTAGAAAACCTGTTGCTAAAATATAAGGGCAACAGGTTTTTTTCTTTTATGACATTTTTTCAAAACTACAACCTGAATCGTCCCGCGTGGCTGTTGCCGAATCGCTCGTACGAACCATTGATCGAAGGTTTACGCGATTTGCTTTTGCTTTTGATGCAGGGAAAAAATCTT
>CADEFG010000176.1 GCA_902826505.1 uncultured Acidobacteriota bacterium | reverse complement strand
CCCATCCCGTCTGTAAATTTTCGCCCGTCAAGGTGACACCGTAAAGATGATCTTTCGTGACCGATTGCACGGGTTTCCAGTCTTTGCCGCCGTCGTCCGTTAGAAGAATTGTCCCGCGCACACCGACGATGACCGCCGTTTTTTTGTCTTTGACGAAAACGCCGGAAAGTGTCACCGCATCCGGCGAATATTGTTTTTCCCAACGGAAACCGCCGTTTTCGGTGCGCAGGATCGTGCCGTCCGACCCGACCGTATAACCGAGTTCTTTATCTTTCGCGAAATGGATCGAATAGAGCGGATTGCCCTGCGGCAGCGGATTTTGCCAAACCCAGCCGAGCGCGTTTCGCTTCTGCGCCGGAGTTGTTCCACAGAGAATACAGAGAACACAGAGAATTATTGCAATTCGTAATTCGTAATTCGTAATTCGTAATTTCATCCGTGTTTAAATCTCTAAAACTCCAATTTCCGCGACCAGCTCGTCAAACATCGCTTCGTCAACTTTTCCGAGTTCGGCGGTTTTTCGCGCCAGCGTGTCAACGACTTCCTGCACGTCGTGCCCGTTGTGACCTTTGACCCATTCCCAGGTGATTTTGTGTTTCTGCGCTGCCTTTTCCAGTTTTGCCCACCATTCGAGGTTTGTTTTCTTGCGAAAGTTGCCCTGCATCGTTTGCACGACGTAGCGCGAATCGGTCAGCACACGGACTTTGCAAGGCTCCGAAAGTTGTTCCAAACCGATCGCCGCCGCCGCGATCTCCGCCTGCTGGTTCGTCGCATTGCCGAGATATTCGCCGAATGCCCGCCAGAAACCTTTGTAACACAAAGCCGCCGCCGCCGCCGCGCGCGGATTTCCCCTACCGTTGCCCAAACTCGAACCGTCGCAGACGATCGTGACTTCTTTCATAAAATTATTTTAACTTAATCCGCCGCAATGAGATTTTTGCTTCGATAAATTTGAACAGAAAGCCAAACGCCAAATAGCCGAAGACTGCCGCGATGATATTTAAAATTGAACTTCCTTCAATAAACACCAAATAATTTTCACCCCAATTAAAAGGAAAACCCCAACTAAATCCGGCAGGAGCAAATTTGATTTCACTATTTTCGTATTCGTTGCGCTTAACGGTAAAACTAATCAGATTCAAAAGCGTAAACAGCAAAATATTAAATACCACGCCAAACTGAAACGCTGTGTTATAAATTTTGCTCATCTACTATTTCCTCATAAAAAGATTTTATGAATTGCCGTCGGCTTTAGCCAACGGATACTTTTGACAACAGACAATCGGCTTTAGCCAAACAAATGTTTTAAATTCTCCTTTCGCTTTAGCACCGAATTAGGCTAAAGCCACAAGGAAATTTGTTTAAAAGAGCTTTGGCTAAAGCCTTTTTTCTTTTCGCCGTTGGCTGAAGCCAACGGCAATTCAAAAGCATACGCAAAATTTAGCATTCAATTTCAAACTATTCTCAATAAAGTTTTATTCAAAGGCTTTCTCTATTTTTTCGGCGATAGTTTCCCAGAGAATCGCACTGCCGTCGCCGATATAAGCCGTCTTTGTCAAAATCTGTTCCTTTGTGACGCCATTTTCCGTCCAGCTTTGCCTGTTGTTGTAAAGGTTTTGCAAAACCGGCATCACGCGGTCGATCGCCCGGGCGAATTTAGCCTCATTGCTCATACCGTTTTCAAATTCGTTCCAAAGTTCAAATAATTCTTCGGCTTTTTCGTCGGGCAGCAGTCCGAAAATCCGTTTCATCGCCGCGAGTTCTTTTTCTTTCGCGTCCAATCTTCCGGCGTCGTCAAAGAAAAACACATCATCCGCATCGATCTCGCCGATGTCGTGAACGAGCAGCATTTTGATGACTTTTTCGATATTGACCGATTCATCGGCGTATTTCGATAACACGAGCGCGAGCAAGGAAATCTGCCAGCTGTGTTCGGCGGAATTTTCGTAACGGTCTTGACCGAGCGGTTTTGTGCGGCGCGTAATGCCCTTCAATTTTTCGACTTCGATAATAAACGCGAAGCATTTTTCCAATTCATCTTTCATTATAAAGAGATTCCAATTTAACAAATGTAGGGGCGACGGCTTGTCCTCGCCCGAAGCGTCTGAAAGACGCTAAAAAGTTTCAATTACATAAAACGTTGAATCAAGCAAACGACTGTTCGCTGCGCTCATCGGGCGAGGACAAGCCGTCGCCCCTACATTGACTTTATTCGCTTTTGATTCACTTATCATTTCAAACTTTTCGCCGTAAATGTTCCCCAAACAAATTTGAAAATCAAACCGATAACAAAGCTAAAGATTACTGCAAATAATAGATTTGCTATTATACCTCGCCACCAAACAAAGCCATTCGGTGATAGAATACTTCCGTAAAAAATGGGAATTGGAAACCCAAAACTCCATATCATATCAATATTTACGCCTTGAGGATTTTCGAAAGTGTATAGATCAATCGTGTAAATTATAAAACTGATGATTTGAATTAAAAATGAAAATATCATTCCTAATCCGAATCCAAACCTAAACCTTTTGTCTTGAAACAATTTACTCATTTCCGTTGCCCGCGACCGAAACGACATTATCGACATAACCTTCAAACGTGTCGTCGTGCGAAATGACAAAAAGCTGATCGAAGGTTTTGCGCTCGGTGATATGCGAAATCTGCTCGGCTAAGCGTTCGCGCCGCGCCGCGTCCATATTGGTCGTCGGCTCGTCAAAGAACGCTAATCTTACATCAGAAAGCTGTTTGAGCAAAGCCAGACGAACCGAGAGCGCCGCCGCCATCTGTTCGCCGCCCGACAGATTGACGAACGGGCGCTCGTAGCCATTTTCTTCAAGCAAAATCCCATAATCTTCCGTCCATTTCAAAGTTCGTTCGGCATTGCCCGAAATCTCGCGAAACATCTGATTGGCTTCCAAAGACACGTAATAAATATAATTTTTCGCGACCAGCGGCGCCGACTTTTTCAAAGTTTCGCGGATAAAATCCGTCGCTTCGCCAATTTTTTCGAGCCGTTCTTTTTCCTGAAATTCGGTCTGCATCGCTTTGCGAACCTCTGCCAAACGCTTTAATTCGTCGGCGGCTTGCGATTTTTGCCGTTCGGCGTGACCGAGATTCGCGCGCGTTTCGGCAAAACGCTTTTCCGCTTCGAGCAGTGCGAACTTTTCGGTTTGATGAAGTTCGCGGTCGTAATCGCGGCTCGCCGCTTCGAAATCTTTTTCAGACTTTGCCAGATCGGTTTTCAATTTTTCGACTTCGCTCTTTGCCGCCGCAAATTCCTTTTCCTTTTCCGGCAAAGATTTGGCGAGATTTTCGTTCGTCAGAAATTCCCGGTGCGCGTTCGCCGTCCGGTCGCGCAGCTCGGAGAAGGTTTTCCAATTCGCGTCCAGATCTTTGTAGCTTTCGAGTTTTTCGGTGTTGATGCGTCTGTCGCTTTCGAGCCGTTCGAGATTTTTTTCGATGATCGAAAGATTTTCGCGGATCGGTACTTCTTTTTTCACTTCCGCTTCGAGCATCTGAATCTTTGCTTTCGGATTGCCGAGATCTTTCAACTTCGCTTCCGCGTTCGCCAGATCGCTCTGGATTTTCGCGAGATCGCCGAGATCTTTCAGCAGATTTTCCTTTTCAGACTTGTAGGATTTGCCTTCAATCGAAATTTCTTCCTCACGCGCTTTCAAGGTTTCGAGCATCGCCGAAAATTTATCGGCTTCGCGTGCCGTTTTGAGCGCGCCCGCCAGCGATTTCTGCTCCGTTTCAAGCGTTCCGATGTTTGTTTTGATTTCGGCGAACTGATCTTTCAAAAAACCTTCGAGCGTTTCGCCGGGTTTCAAGTTCAAACATTTCTGCGACAGAATCGGACACAACCCGTTTTTGACTTCCGCCTGAAACTGTTCGTCGTGTTCGAGTTTGGCGCGAAAACGCGTGATCTCGCGCGTGATTTCCGAATCGCGTTTTTGGAGCGACTCGTAATCTTTTGCCGACGCGCTTTTTGTTTCCGTTTCCTTGATCTGTTCCTTGTTTTTTGTATATTTGGCGCGCAGCTCGTTCATTTTATCGTCGAGCCGGCGGATTTCTTCCTGCTTCGATCTTGTTTTGGCGAGCTGTTCGATCGCGTCGTCGCGCCTTTTTTCGAGCGTTTCCTGCTCGGAAGTTTTCGGCGTTAATTTGATGATCTCGCGGTGCGCGGCTTGAGCTTTTTCGAGATTTTCCGCGAGACGTTTTTGTTCGGCGAGCACGTTGAGCTGCGCGGTTTCCGTTTTCCGTTGTTCGACGTTCAGTTTTTCGCGCTCTGTCCGTTCGCGCTCGAATTCCTTCAATTTGCCGAGCGCGTTCGTGTGTTGTTTGTAATCGGCTTCGACCGTTTTGATCTTATCCGCCGCATTTCGAGCCTGACCGAGTTCGTTTTCCTTGTTTCCGAGCAAGATTTCGGCGCGCGATTTTTCGTTCTGCAAACGGTCGAGCGCGGATTTTAAATCATTGACCGTTTTTTCCGTCTCGTCAAACTTTTTGACCGTCGCGCTTTTCGCGGAAACTTCCTTTTCGGTCGTTTCGAGTGTTTTTGACAATTCTTCCGTCTGCGCCGTGAAGGTTTTCAAATCTTCCTCGACCGTTTCAAAACGCGCGAGCTCGCCTTCGGCGCGGGCGATCTTTTCGCGCACCGACGTGATTTTCTGCTCGATAAAACGCGAGGTTTGGAGAAGTTTTTCCGCGCCCTGGCGATATTCTTCGACTTTTAAGAGTTTGTCGAAAGCCTTTTTGCGTTCGGTCGGCGTTTCGAGGAAAATCGCCGTAAAAGTTCCCTGCGGAACGCCGATCGCGCGGCGGAAAAGCGCTTCGAGATCGGTTCCCGCCTCGACGCCCAAGTGAGCCCACAAAAAGCGCGAAACCTCTTCTTTTTTATCGGCGATGCGCGTTTTGAGCTGGACGTCATACACGTAATAACCCGTTCCGGTGTCGCGGTAAACCGCATATTCGCGCCCGTCGAGTCCGCTTTCAAAAGTCACGCGCGCAACGCCTTTTTTCGCGCCGCGCCGGACGAAATCGTCCTTTTTGTAATCCAGAAGATCGAACAAAGTCCATGCGACGGCTTCGATGATCGTCGTTTTGCCCGCGCCGTTTGCGCCCGTGATCGCGGTTGTCCCGCGCTGGAATTCAAAGGTCGCTTCGCGGTGAGATTTGATGTCTTCGAGTTCGATTTTGGTGATGTGCATCTTTCGATTTTGGATTTTAGATTTTAGATTTTGGATTTATATAGTAATTGCCCATGCGTCTTTGCGCCTTTGCACCTTGGCGGGAGAAAAAGTTTCGCTCTCGGTTTAATAGGTCAGTCATAAATCAGAATTGTTTTCCCGCCAAGACACAAAGCCGCTAAGTTTTGGACAACTTTCTCGGCTGCGCTTGATTAAGATAGATTTTAGAATATATTTCGGGAAAGAAAAAATTGAAAAGAGAAAGCTGTTTCAAATTCGGGCAATTTATGCCAAAATTATTCGGCGAAAACTCTTATGCTCACCAAATGTATAAATTGCGGATTTTATCTCAAACAAACGGACGAGTTTTGTTTGAATTGCGGAATTAAAAATCCGAACGAAAATCTGAAAATGAAGCGAAAACACCACAGTTATCTTTCAAAAATATTTCGCTCGAATAATTTTCTGGTGTTTTTTTCTTTATTTTTAACATTTATCTTTGTTTATGGTCTTGCTGACAGGGCGCTCGAAAAGTTTCTCTATCTTGGGAATTATATTTGGTTTAGCGCATTCATACTTTGGATTGTTCTATTTTTTTTGCTTTTTCTGCTTTTCAAAACCTTCAATGTCAGCAAAACAGTTCCGCACGTTATCAAATACAAAAACAACTTGAATTCAAAAACTAAAATTATTGATAAACGCATTGCAGAATTAAACAATCGCCGGCATAAAATTGATTCCGTTTTAGATAAATTCAGAGACACCGACGGAGAAAATCTGCAGAAAGTCCGCCAAAAACTTCTTTCGGCACACGAAATCGTGATGAGCCAATTTGCACGCTATGAACTGCAAAGAAAGAAAATCGAGCTCGTGCGTCTGCAAAACGGCGTTTCGCCTTATCTTTTCAGTCTGCCCGGTTTGAATGAATTTGAGACCGAAGACGGTTTGGTGACGATTGAAAATACGCGCACCGAAATCAACAAGATTCGGCACGGATTAAATAAATATATCTCAATCGATAACGTCAAAATGGTTATTCCCGAAAAACCTTTTCCTGAAAAAGAGATTTTTCTGACGCAGCTCGCCGAAACCGATAATTCGTGCGAAAAACTGCGCGAAGCACTTTTGAGCCGCCAAGCCGCGCGTGCTTTGCAGGACATTTCGCCGATCGAGGAAAATCTGACATTGCCGAGTGCGGAAGAGATCGTTCACACGGCGGAAAGTTTTAATATTCAAACGACTTTGACGGATTTTTCGGAATCTTTTGAAGAGCTCGAACGCGAATACAAACGGCTCAAAGCAGAAGAAGAAACGAGTCAAAAACTACTAGAATCATAAATTATGGCAAAAATAAAAGCAGGTGAAATCGTCATTATCATTTTACAAAACCCGCGCGAGAAAATCGTCGGCATTTTGCACGAGATCAACGCTTCGGGCATTTTTATGCGCGGGATTGATCTGACCTATTTCGACGATTGGACGCGCTCGATCGCCAACAGCGAACCGTATTTGCCGATGCAGGATCATTTTTTCCCGATGTGGCGCGTCGAAAGAATTTCAAAGGACGAAAGCTCGTTCGAGATGCCTTCGATGACCGAACAATTTCAGCAAAGAACGGGTTTGAGCTTCGCGGATTTTTAATCTTTTGCAGCTTTCACCATCGTCGAACAGATCGAATAGGCGACACGCAAAATTTCGTCGGCGATAAATTTGGAAAAGCAGGTAAATAAATCTTTACAGAGCTTTCCCCAAGAATAAAAAAGAGTTTCGGGCGGCGAAACTCTTTTTTATTGCTGGTTTTCTAAAAAAAGTCTTTTCTTTATGCGAATTGTTTGTTTTGAATCCGGGCGATCGTATCAGTCACTTTCGTCAAACCGTCAAACCCCGGAAACGTCTGAATCTTTTGCGTCACATTGCGGTCGAGCCATTCCAAACCTTCCTTTCCGCTAAACAGCGTGCCGATCGCGTAATGCGTCTGTTTTTTCGGACGCGAGCCTTGTCCGACCGGCTTATAGAATTTACCGATTATAAAACGCGCGACCTTTTGTGAAAGCTCGTTGCGTTTTAATTCGATTTGCGCAATGCTCGCGTAAAACTTCGAATGCGCCGATTCTTCGCGGATGATCGCCGTCAAAATTTCGGTCAAAACCGGATGATTCGCCATTTTCATCATCCGCCGGTAGGCTTGCGCGGTGGACATTTCGTGAATCGCGCCATAGGTCATATGCGTTGCCGTAAACTGTTTTCCGATCAGATTCGTGAGCATCGTGATCAGATAAGTGTTCGCCTTATAAACCTTTGAAACCGACCGGTGAACCTCGTCCTTCCAATTTTCGTCCGTTTCATAACCGGCTTCGTTCAGAAAACGATTGATAACTTCGCCGTGCGTTATTTCCTCGATGCCCCAACGCTCCATAAATTTGCTGATATACGGGTCTTTGCCCGTCGGCGTGCGGCGCATTTCGTCATAATACATATCCGTCAGCACTTCGACATCGCGCATATAAAGCAGAACCGGCACAAACCTTTTGTCCAGTTCATAATTCCTAACATCTTTCCACGCGATATTGTCGATAAATTCATCGGTCAATGTGCGCGGCTGCCGTTCATACCAGTCAAGGACTTCCTTTTTCGTTTCAAAACCCATCTTTCACCTAAAATTCAATTAAAATCACAAAAACGGAAACTTAATTGCTCGTTTTAACGAATTATCAATCAGTTTCACTTCACTTTTTTATTCGATAAACTTATTCTTTTAGATTCAAGCACCTAAATCCGATACTGTTATGATTTACATTATGAAATATTTGTTTTTGATTTTTATTTTAACACTATGTGTCAATACCTTTGCCCAAAACAACCTGCAGTTTGACGGCGAAAAACACCTGAAAAACATCAAACAACTGACATTCGGCGGCGAAAATGCCGAAGCGTATTTTTCGTCCGACGGCAAAAAGCTGATTTTCCAATCGAAACGCGATCAATTGCAATGCGATCAGATCTTCTCGATGAATACTGACGGCTCCGGCGTCAAAATGCTTTCCAACGGCGAAGGTCGAACGACCTGCTCATACTTTTTAAAAGGCGGCAAAAAAGTTATTTACGCCTCGACCTTTATGGGCAAAAAGGAATGTCCGCCGAATCCCGATTTTTCGAAAGGCTACGTCTGGGCGGTTTATCCCGATTACGATATTTACGTGGCTGATGCAAACGGTAAAAATATCAAACCCTTGACAACGTCCAAGGGCTACGATGCCGAAGCGACCGTTTCGCCCGACGGCAAAAAGATTATTTTCACCTCGGAGCGCGACGGCGATCTCGAACTTTATTCGATGGACATTGACGGCAAAAACGTCAAACGCCTGACGAACGAACCCGGCTACGACGGCGGCGCGTTTTTCTCGCCCGATTCAAAACAGATCGTC
>CADEFG010000175.1 GCA_902826505.1 uncultured Acidobacteriota bacterium | reverse complement strand
ATGTCCGCTCGTCCGTCGCCGTCGTAATCTGCTGCGATCGGCTTGTCTTCCGCTAAACCGAACGAGAGAATCGTAAAACTGCCGTTTCCGCTGTTCGCGATAAACCAGCCGCCGTTCGATGGTCGATAAATTGCCAGATCCGTCCTGCCGTCGCCGTCGTAATCCGCCGGAACGGGAACATCGCCCGATGCGCCCCAGTGAACCGAGACAAATTGACCGCTCGCAGAACTCTGATACCACCAATCGCCCGAAGAAGGACGGAAAACGGCGACATCGGATTTGCCGTCGCCGTCGAAATCGCCGACGAGCGGCTTATCCTCGGCGATTCCAAAGGCGAGAATCGAAGTCGCGCCGGTCGAACCGAACCGATACCAAACGCTGTTGCTGGGGCGATAAACAACGAAATCGGTTTTGCCGTCACCGTCGAAATCCGATGGTCTGGGAATATCGCCGCTCGCGCCCCAGTGAACATTGACCTGAGCGCCGTTGATGCTCGATAAATACCACCAATCGCCCGAGGACGGTCTAAAAATAGCAAGATCGGTTTTGCCGTCGCCGTCGAAATCGGCGGGCGCGGGAATATCGCCCGCTGCGGCAAAGACGGTCTGCACAACCGCGAAATTCGAGCTTTGGAGAACGTACCATTTATTTTCACTTGCGCGGAAAACGGAAACGTCCGATTTACCGTCGCCGTCGTAGTCGAAGAATTTACGCAGCGGCGCGGCGGAATTTAATAATCTGACAATGCCGCTGGCGGTTTTGTCGTTGAATTTGTTGAACGCGCCGGCGACGATAATTTTTCCGTCCGATTGCAGCTCGATGTCCCAGACCGTGTTGTTCGGTCCGGTTCCCGGGTCAAAAGTCAGATCATTCGTGCCGTCCGCCTGCAATCTGGCGATCCGGTTTCGCGCGATTCCGTTCGTCAAACTGAAAGTGCCGCCGATCAGGATCTTGCCGTCGGGTTGGATTTTGATCGCCGTCACGGACGCGTTCAAAACGGGCGCGAAGCTCGTGTCGAGCGAACCGTCGCCGTTTAAGCGCGCCAGAAAACTTTTTGTGGTATCGCCGTTCACGCCGTTAAATGCGCCGCCGATCAGGATCTTGCCGTCCGCTTGCAAAACCATATCGTAGATCAGGGCGTTGGCGCCGAGCGGCGGATTGAAAGTCGTGTCAACCGTTCCGTCGTTTAAAAGCCGCGCAAACCGCCCGCGATTGACGCCGTTGATCTGTGTGAAATTGCCGGCGACCAGAATTTTACCGTCGGCGAGGGCGATCACGCGTGTAATATCGCCGTTTGCCTGGACGTCCAAAGCCGGATTTCCGAAGCGTGACAATTCCTGCGGTCCGGAAATAAAACGTCCGGCAAACAAAACGGTGCCGTTTGATTCGACGGCAATGTCATTCAAAGCGTCGCCGGGAATCGTGATCGTCAGATCGCTTGATCCGTCGGGATTGAGACGGCGCGGACTGGTATTAAAAAGTGAGGAGCCGATGAGAATTTTATTGTCCGGCTGGAGTGCGACAGCGTAGATTTCATTCAAACCGGGAACGAAATTTTGATTGAAAACCGAATCCAAATTGCCGTCCGCCAAAAAACGCGCGACGGCGAGCGTCGAACCTTCGTTGGCATGATCGAAACTGCCGGTCACCAGAATTTTGTTGTCCGGCTGGATCGCCAATCTGTTGCCCCTGCCGTAAACGCCGATAAAAGTTCGGAAGGAATTATCCCATGAACCGTTCGGATTTAATCTTTCAAGCTGTCGCGCGGCGGGCGAATTTGCCGAACCGCTGACCAAAAGCTTGCCGTCCGTTTGAAGATCGAGATCGTAAATATCGGCGTAAGGTCGGGTCGTATTAAACGAAGTATCGAGCGTGCCGTCGGCATTGAGTTTGGCGACGCCGACATTGAGGATCGTATTGTAATGGGTAAACCGTCCGCCGATAAATATTTTTCCGTCAGGCTGCGGAAGAATTTTCATCACCGAATTATCGGGACCGCTGTTATTCGAATTAAAATTAGTATCGATCGAACCGTTTGTGTTGAGCCGGACGAAATTAGGGATATTAAAACCGTTGACGAGCGAAAAAAGTCCGCCGACGAGAATTTTTCCATCCGCCTGGACGGCAATATCGTCGGTTTGCTGACCGGAAATCAAGACCGGCGAAAAAGTGATGTCCGGCGTTAAATTCTGATTGTATCTTTCCAGAAAACCGCTCGAATTAAAGAGAATGAATTTTCCGTCGGGCTGAATCGCGATTTTTGATCCCGAATAGTTCATCGAACCGATCAACGTTCCGTCCGGGTTTAAAAATTTCAAGGTGTTGACCGAGTTTTCCGCGCCGAGATAAACGATTTTATTATCCGGCAGAACCTTCATATCATAGATCAAAAAAAGATTGTTGAGCGCCGGACTGTTGTTAAAGGACGCGTCCAAAGAACCATCCGGGTTGAGACGGGCGAGCCCGCGTCTGAGAATTGCGCCCAATTGGGCGAATTGACCGCCGACAATGATCTTGCCGTCTGACTGCAATCCCATCGAATTGATGGCACTGCCCGCGCCGCCCGACGGAAATGGCGGCGGATTAAATGTCGTGTCGAGCGTGCCGTCGGCATTCAGACGGGCGAGATTTACTCTTTCGCGACCGTAAACTATCGTAAACTCGCCGGCGATCAGGATTTTCCCGTCGGGCTGGACGACGCTTTGCCGGATAAATCCGTTTTCTCTCGAAACTGTCGCGGTAAATGTCGGATCAACCTCGCCGGCGCCGAAAGCGGTCAGGACGAAAAATAAGCCGAAAAGTGAAATTAGCGCGTTATTAAATAGCTTTGTTGCGTTTTTCATAAAGTCTCACCTGTTTGGTTTTGGGTAGTCGTTGCTTTTTTTAGCATATTATATTCCTTTGAAAAAATACTTAATTTTGCTAAAAAAACATAAAAAAATATAAAATTCAAAGCCTTTAATGACAACGATTTTGCCGCCGTTCGGGTGACAATTCTCGGCGAATTTTGCCGCGATTTTTGAGCCTGTTGGTTTATGGGTCGGAATCAATTAAAATTATATCGGGCGGCAAGTCGCCGGCGTGATTCAAACGGCAATAAATTGATGAACTTCAAAACCCTCGGTCAAATCTTCAGTCTGCGCGATTTTCGCAACGCGCTGCTCGGCACGGTGGTCGTTCTCGGCGGTCTCGGGTTGGCGATTTTTACGCTCTGGGCGCATCGTTCGGGCGATACGCGGCTGGCGGGAATTGCGGCGGCGGTGTCGCTGGTTTTTGTCTTGATAATTCTGATTTTCGTCGTGCCGCCGCTGGCGCGCAACGCGAGCGCCGAAGCCTCGCAGATGAATCTGCCGTTCGAGCTGACGATCGGCGGCGCGGTCATTCTGGGGTTGATCGTGATCGTCGGATTTTCGGCGTGGAACACGGGCAACAATCTGCTTTTTCTGGTTTTATCGTTTCTTTCGGCGGCGCTCGTCGTCGGGTTTTTTATCGGCAGCGCGTGTTTGAAAAAACTCGATGTCAAGATGCGTTTTCCCGAAACGATCTTTGCCGAAGAACCGACCCTGATTCTGGTCAGCCTGCACAACCGGAAAAGGTTGTTCCCGACGTTTTCAGTCGTTACCGAAGTGCGCGGGCGAGAACGCGAAAAATCCGCGCTTGCCGATGAGATCAAAGAGCTGCTTCCAGCCCGCTGGGCGGATAAGCCGCCGCGCCCGCCGATCATCAAACACACGCTCGATTACTTTGTCTATGTCCCGCGGCGCGGCGAGATCGAGAACAAGGCGGAACATATTTTCAAAAAGCGCGGGCGTTTTATCATCAAGGATTTTGAGCTTTCAACGCGTTTTCCGTTCGGTTTTTTCCGGCACCGGCGGCGGCTTTCGGCGCAGGAAGCGGAAATCACGATCTTTCCGAAGCTTGTTTCGATCGAAAAAGAGATCGAGGATCTGCCGCTCGAAGTCGGCAAGCTCGTTGCCAACAAACGCGGCATGGGACAGGATTTGCTGGCGCTCCGCGATTATCAGCCGATGGACGATCTGCGGCGCGTCGACTGGAAGGCGACGGCGCGGACGAACCGCTTGATCATCCGCGAATTTTCCGCCGAAGACGATAAACGGATCACCGTTTTTTTCGATACGCGATTCCGGAAAACTTTAAAACCGAAAGAGAAAAAAAAATCGCTGCGCGAACGGATGGAAGACGAGCGAAAAGGCATCAAATCCACGCCCGATGAAGAGCGTTTCGAAACGGGCGTCAGCAAAACCGCCTCGTTCCTGTCGTATTTTACCGAGGAACAAGCCGAGATCCGCCTCGTCGTCGACGGCGAAAAAGGCGAATTCGGGATCGGGCGCGAACATCTTTCCGAATGTCTGAAACGGCTCGCGACGGTCGAACCGAAATTCATCGAAAAGTTTGCGAACCGCGATTTTGAAGAAGTTTTGGGTGAGATCGCCGACGAACGCGACAAGAGTCACACGTTTTTAGTAACCACCCAGAGTGAAGACAATTTCTCGCCCGAAATCGTGCAGAAATTGAATCTATTGGAGTTTTAAGTCGGAGCGCGGAAGGCTCTTCCGCATGTTCGGCGAAAGCCGAACAAAAACACTCTCGTATTATTCCTGATTGATTTTATTGAAAAGCATTGAGCGTTTTTCAAACGCTGGCGGAAGAGCCTTCCGCGCTCCATTGAAACAAATTTCGCAAAAAATGCGCGTTTGATGAGAGAAAGGTTGGCGGGTGATAAATTTTTTGTCACAAAATCGTAATTTGTGGTGTATTTTAAGTAGCAAGCACGTTTTAACGGCTGAAGATGAACGAAGGCGCGGAAATATTTGTGGACGTGATGTCCGAGCAAACGGCGGCAACAGCTCAGAAAGAAAAAATCGTATTTGATGAAGCATTCACGCTTCACCATCGGACTGTCTTTCGGGCGGCACGCTCAGTTGTGCAAGATTCTGGGCTGGCGGAAGATGTCACGCAGGAGGTTTTTCTGCGTCTCTATAACAATCTGGATTCGATTGCCGACGGCGAAATGCTTCGCCCGTGGCTCATTCGGGTCGCGATCAATGTCGCGCGAAACACGCTGCGGGGAAATATTCGGGCGAACACGCGGGAAGAAAATTACGTCAAAGAGTCAGCGGAAGTCAGTATTTATTCGGTTGAGACCGATTACGAACAGAGGGAATCGACGAGCGAGATTCAACGTGCTTTGAATAAAATAAAAGAGCCTTTAAGGAGCTGCCTGATTTTGAAACAACAAGGATTATCTTACAAGGAAATCGCCGAAAGTCTGTCGCTCAACGAAACGAGCATCGGACAATTCGTCGCGCGGGCGCGAAAAGAGTTTGTGCGTTTTTACGGCAAAATCGGGAGAGAAATACAATGATGGAAAAATGTTACGACGAAGGCATACTGCAAGCCTTTTTAGACAATGAACTTGCCCCCGAATTGTCGCAAACGATCGCGCGGCACATGGTCGATTGCGACCCGTGTGCGATTTTGCTGGCGGAAGTCGAAGAAGAAACGGCGTTTGCCTTTAACGCGCTCGAACAGGAATTCAACACGCTCGTCCCGACCCAGCGTTTGTGGACGAAAATCAACGAATCGATCGAAATCCAAACCCGCAACCGGAGCCTCTGGCAGAAACTTTTGTCGTTTGCTTCAGGGTTTAGTTTGCTCAACCCGCAGGTCATCGCGTTCGGCAGTCTGCTTCTGATCGTCGGCGTCGTGTCGGCTTTGATCGTCATTAAAAACGAGAATCCGCCGGTTGCCGGTTCCGTCAAAGCGCCGCAGCCTTCGACGCAACAGACGGCGAAAATTGATAATCCCGTTTCGCCGATCGGCGAGACGATCGTGCCGACCCCGGCGGTCAATAACAAACCGAAAAATACCGCGCCGCAAATTCGTGCGGAAAGAGCCAATCTTGTTGAAAGCAACCGAAAATCGGTCGAAAACGTTAAGGCGCGCAAAGATGATGTGCCGGCTCTTCCGCAATATCTGGACGGCGAGGAAAGCTATATCACGACGATCGCGCGGCTTGAAAAAACGGTTGACAGCAATAAGGACGAGGTTTTAAAACCGTCGGCGCGTTTTTCCTACGAAAAAGATCTGGCGGTCGTCAACGACACGATCAGCAAGATGAAGCGCGAAGTTCGGAAAAACCCAAAAAACGAAGACGCGAAACAGGTTCTTTTCTCTTCGTATCAAAACAAGATCGAATTGCTCAATTCCGTCACGCAAAGAGGCGAGCTGATGGCGAGTATGCGTTAAGGAACGTTTATATTTGAATGAAGAAGAACAAGTTAATTCTCAAATTAATAAACTCAAAAGAAAGGTTTTCACCACTTTTCGTGCTCGCGCTCTGCCTGTTGAGTTTTCAGATCGGTGCGGCGCAAAAAACGCCCGAGCCGCCAAAAAAAGCCGACGGCACGCCGTATCCGAAAGTTGATGCGCCGACGCCGACGCCGACACCGAAACCCAGGTCCAAACCGAATATTATCCTTGTGCCGCCAAATACTACGCCGCTGCCGCGCCCGAATCCGTTGCCGCCGAAACCAACGGAAGCCAAAAAAGTTATCGTCAATGAAAGTTTTGCCCCGGCGGAAAAATCGATCGCGGTCGAATCGAAGGTCAAGATCACGCTCTGTGTTAATGAAGGAAACGTCAAGATCAACGGCTGGGATCGCAATGAGATTCGCGCCTTTGTCCAGAACGGAAGTCAGGTCGGTTTCAAAATCTCGCAAAAAAATCTGAAAACCAATAAGCCTGAATGGGTTTATGTTCAGGGCTACGACGCGCAAAAGACTAAGGAACTGAAACCGGAAGAATGTTTGTCGGGAAGCGAGATCGAACTCGATGTTCCGCGCAATGCGACGATCGAGCTGAAAAGCGTCGAAAGCGAGATCAAGATTGAATCGGTCGGAAAAGTTTCGGTCAAAACCTTGAGCGGCGATATAAATTTGAACGATATCGCGAGCGGCATCGAAGCGGCGACCTATCGCGGCGACATCATGGTCGAACGCTCGAGCGGGCAAATGGTTTTGACCAACACGGACGGAAATATCATCGCGCTCGAAGTCAGCCCGAGCGAGATCGGCGATATTTTTAAAGCCAGCACGAACAGCGGTCGGATCACTTTGCAAGGCGTCGCGCACCGGCAGGTCGGAACGGGTTCGATCAGCGGTTCGATCAGCTTTGAGGGTGAATTACTCGGCGGCGGGCAATATAGTTTTTCGGCGACCAGCGGTTCGATCGTGCTCGCGGTTTTGCCCGATTCGCTATGCAAGATCAACGCCTGGTTCGGCTACGGCGCGTTCGTTTCGGAAATTCCGCTCGTCAATGCCATGAAAAAAGACCAGAGCCTGTCGGCACAGCTCGGCGAGACGGACGCGACCTGCAGTTTGAATCTCAAGACCGGGAGCGGCGTGATCCGGATCAGAAGCCGCAAATCCGCGACAAAAGACGCTGAAAAAAGCAAAAAAGAAGCGGACAAGACGATCAAACCGGTCAGCCAAAAAAAGTCTCTCAATACAAAAAAAACGGTTAGCTCAAATCGAACGCAGCGCCGCGCTTTGCAAGTTCAAACCCGCAGCCGGAGCGTCGTGAACGAGATCAAAAAACGTCAATAGGTAATTTTTAAAATACATCTTAAAATGGAAAGCACGAGATTTTGAACAAAATTTTGTGCTTTTCGTTTTTGGGATTGACAAATTTTTACAATCGAAAACTGATTTTGGGCGTGAAAACTTGCAAACGGTAATTAAAAGCGGGTAGAGTTTGCAGAAAGATAAATGAGTTTCGGAAATCTGATCGGACAAATCATTGACGACAAATATAAAATCGAACGCCAGCTCGGGAAAGGCGGAATGGGAACCGTGTATTTGGCGACGCATCTCGGCACGGAGCGCCCGGTCGCGGTTAAGGTGATTGCGCCGCAATTTATGGAGCGCACCGAGTTTGTCGAGCGTTTCCGGCGCGAAGCGCGTGCCGCCGGACGGCTTCGTCATCCGAATGTCGTTGATGTTACGGATTTCGGCTATTGCCGCGGCGATGTCGAGTGTCGGGAAATGGCGTATCTGGTCATGGAATATCTCGACGGCTGTACCTTGGGCGAGATTCTCGAAGAAGAAAAACAGTTGCCGCTGATGTGGTCGCTCGATATTCTCGAACAGGTTTGTTCGGCAATTCACGCGGCGCACGAGCAGGGAATCATTCACCGCGATCTGAAACCCGACAATATCTGGCTCGAACCGAATCAGCGCGGCGGCTACACGGTCAAAGTTCTCGATTTCGGGATTGCCAAGCTCGAAGAATCGTCCGAAGGCGAAAATTCGGAAGCCGCGATCCATATTTCGTCAATGCCGACCCAGGCGATCCATTTTGCCGAAACATTGGCGGATCAAACGCAATCGAACACGCTTGCCGAAAACCGGAGCTCGACGATCATTTCCGAAAAAGGCACCGCAATTTTAAGTTCTGAAAGCGGAACGCTTGCCCCGACTGAAACCGATTTTTCCGAACAAGGCACGGCGATTATTCAATCGGGCGAGATCGATTCCGAGGGCGGCACGGCGCTCTTCCCGAAAAAACAAACACAGATCATCCAAAAAGACGACGGCACCAAACTGAAGTCGCAGCCCGG
>CADEFG010000174.1 GCA_902826505.1 uncultured Acidobacteriota bacterium | reverse complement strand
CATGCCCGGAAGATACTCGATTCCGATGCGCGGCTCCAAATGCTGCGAGCCATCGGCGGCACGAAGCGCGAGGATCGCCAGCGCCGTCCGGCGACCCAATTCGATGCCGTCGGTCTTGCCGCGTCCGTTCGGAATCTCGTCAAGATCTTCGGCGAGAAGTTCCTCAAAACTCGCCGTCTGTGACGGGAAAACCGCATTCAATGTCAAGCAGGCGGCTTTGGCGATTGCCGCGTCCATCGAAGTTCCATTGCGCGCCGGGGGAACTCCGGTATAGCTTCGGTAATCGCCCGCGATGGCATTGATCGCGTCGAAGATCGCGATATGGACGATTGCCATCGCCCGGCTCGAACGACCCGGACCGAGCTGTTCGCCGAAAACACGAGTCTCGCCCGGCGCGACGGGCGTGTGATCGAGACCGCTGGCATTGATCGCGATCTCGTTCCAATGACGGAGCCGGGCTAAGGCGTTTTGCCCGCGTGGCGGATGATGTCTCGACAGGACGCGAGCGACGGGTGACACGGTTCGATAATTCGATCCCCAAACCTCATCGACTTTGCGGGAAGTTTCCTGCGCCCAGCCGGAACCGGTTAGGCTCAAAACGAAAACGATCAGTGTTGGAAATATCCATTTCCAGTTTTGTTTTTCTTTCATATTTACTCCTTTTAGCTAATCAATTTGTTTTGTCGCGCGGGCATAAATCCTGAAAACTGCTCAAGGGCTCATGTTCTCTGTCAACCTGATCGGGTCTTCACTAAATAATGATTTTGGGTTGGGGGTACGCCGAAATCTGATCGAAAAGATTTCAATAATTTGCTCGACCGAGCTTTTTGCGATCTCCTCATTTGCGATAATTTCTGGTTGCTTGCTTTGGCTGTCCGCTATTTCGCAGAATTGCACCGTTCGAGATAAAAGTCAACCCCAAACTTATCAACCGGCGGAGCTTTTTTTATTCACATTATTTTTTCAACACCAGACCTCCGGCGCCGTCAAAAAAAGCAAAAGCTAAGTAATAAAGATTGGAAGGTTTCCGCACTTTATCGCTTAGCTTTTGCTTTTTTTGTTCCGGGTGACGGATTCCAGGTTAAAGAAGAATTCTACCAGTAACCCGGAGTTTGAATGTAACCTTTAATTGGCTTGCGCTTTTTCCTGCTGGAGAACAGCCTTGCGCGAAAGTTTGATCTTATTGCCCTCTTTGCCGATGCATTTGACCATCACCTGTTGACCTTCTTTCAGTTCGTCGCGCACGTCACGAATTCTTCGATCCGAGATTTCCGAGATATGAAGCAGACCTTCGAGTCCCGGGAAAATTTCGACAAACGCGCCGAAATCAACGATTCTCATGACCGTTCCGAGATAAGTTTCGCCGATTTCGGCTTCGGCGGTGAGCGATTTAATGCGGTCAATCGCTGCTTGCGCCGCTTCGCCGTCGTGCGTCGCAATATTGATCGTACCGTCGTCGGCAATATCGATCTTCGCACCGGTTTCTTCGGTGATCGAACGAATCACCGCTCCGCCTTTGCCGATCACGTCGCGAATTTTTTCGGGGTTAATCTGAATCGTGATGATGCGCGGCGCAAACGGTGAAATATCCTCGCGCGGTTCGGCAATCGCTTCCTTCATAATGTTCAGGATATGAAGCCGTCCTTTGCGGGCTTGCTCCAATGCTTCCTGCAGGATCATTGCGTTGATCCCGCCGATCTTGATGTCCATCTGAAGCGCCGTAATGCCTTCTTCGGTTCCGGTCACTTTAAAATCCATATCGCCGTAATGGTCTTCGGCACCGGCGATGTCCGACAAAATCGCATAACGATTGCCTTCCATCACGAGTCCCATCGCAACGCCCGCAACCGGACGTTTGATCGGCACGCCGGCGTCCATCAACGACAAACAACCGCCGCAAACCGATGCCATCGAGCTCGAACCGTTCGATTCGGTGATGTCGGAAACGATGCGGATCGTGTAAGGAAATTCTGCTTCAGTCGGCAAACAGGCTTCGAGCGCGCGGCGCGCCAGATTGCCGTGACCGATCTCGCGCCGCGAAGAACTGCCGACTCTGCCGGTTTCACCGACCGAATACGGCGGAAAATTATAATGGAGCAAAAAGCGTCGTTTGGTTTCGCCTTTTTCCAGATCGTCCATAAATTGCTCGTCGTCTTTCGTGCCGAGCGTCGTCGTAACGATCGCCTGCGTTTCGCCGCGGGTAAAAAGCGACGAACCGTGAACGCGCGGCAGCCAGCCGACTTCGCACGAGATCGGGCGGATCTCGCTGAATTTGCGCCCGTCCGGACGGCGGCGGTTACCCAGAATATCTTCGCGGAAGATTTTTTCCTTCAAATGCGAAAAGACCTTGCCCGCCATCGAGCGTTTTTCCGGCTCGTCTTCGGGATAACTTTCGACGACTTCTTTTTTCAAGGCATCGAGTCCGGCATAGGTCGTCAATTTGTCCCTGCCGGTCGAATCGAGCGCGGCGCGCAGTTTGTCGGTGTAATTTTTTTCGATTTCGGCAACCAGCGTTTCGTCCAAAGCGGGCGTCACGACTTCGCGTTTCGTGATTTCCAAAGCCTTGAAAAGCTCTTTCTGCCAGAGACACAAACGTTTGATTTCCTTATGCGCGAGCATCAAAGCCTCGACCATGATCTTTTCCGAAACTTCTTTGGCTTCGGATTCGACCATCACGATCGCTTCTTCGGTTCCCGCGACGATCAAATTCAATTCGGAATCGCGGCGTTCGTCGTAGGTCGGATTGATGATATATTTGCCGTCGATCAACCCGACGCGCACGCCGGCGATCGGAGTGACAAACGGAATGTCCGAAAGATACATCGCACACGACGCGCCGGTGATCGCAAAAACATCAGGGTCATTATCGGTATCGGCGGAAATAACGGTGCAGATGATTTGCGTTTCAAAACGGTAGCCGTCGGGGAAAAGCGGGCGCACCGGGCGATCGATCAGACGGCAGGTTAAAGTTTCTTTTTCTGAAGGACGACCTTCGCGGCGAAAATAATTCCCCGGAATTCGTCCGGCGGAATAGGTTGATTCACGATATTCGACCGTCAGCGGAAAGAAATCCAGTCCTTCGCGGGCGCTCCGGGCGCTGACAGCGGTTACTAGGATCATCGT
Organism: uncultured Acidobacteriota bacterium; assembly: GCA_902826505.1. Taxonomy (GTDB): domain Bacteria; phylum Acidobacteriota; class Blastocatellia; order Pyrinomonadales; family Pyrinomonadaceae; genus JAFDVJ01. The sequence goes on along the minus strand of CADEFG010000174.1, from coordinate 5,523 downwards.
ATCGCCGTACCGGACAACGACCGCTCCATCGGCTTGTTTGGCAACTTTCCCTGTTTCAACCGATAATTCTCCGCTGCCGAGTTTGATCGATTCCTTTAAATATTTCTTATTTATCATTTGTGATTTTCCTTATACACAAAAAGCGGCAGAAAAGCTCGCCGTGATGCTTTTTCTGCCGCCTTTGAATTTTATTCAACGACTGTTCTCTTCTGGTAAAGGCTGATTGCGCTGTCACGTTCAGCAAACCTTTAGCAAATTCTTCGAGAGAACTTGTTCTGACAATGACTCGAAGAGGTCAGATCAAGTAAAAAGTAAAAAGTAAAAAGGCAAAAGTAAGGATTTATTACTTTTTTCTTTTTACTTTTTACTTTTACCTTCTTAATTTTAATTTCTCGATAATGATGTGATATTCGTTAATATCTTTCCGCTTGAGATAATCAAGCAGTTTACGTCTGCGCGAGACTAATTTTAATAAACCCCGGCGAGAATTGTTATCTTTTTTATGAATTCTGAAATGCTGTGTCAATTCATTGATGCGTTGCGTTAAAAGTGCGATCTGCACCTGTGATGAACCCGTGTCCGATGTGTGTGTTTTATAATCGGTTACGATTTTTTCTTTTAATTCCGTTGCTGTTGCCATAAATTCAAATTACTAAAAATAGCCTCTCCTGTTGCTCGCAGTAACTCCGTTAATCAAAAACGGTAACCACGAAAATTTTGTTTTTAACTTTTAATTTTATAGGTTAATAGTCTTTATCAAATTACCACAAAAACCCTCAAACAATCAATGCTTCGGCTAATGCTGAAATTCTTCCATAAACTTTGTCGAAAAATCTCCTTTCTGAAATTTTTCGTCCGACATAATTTTCAAATGAAGCGGAATTGTCGTTTTGATGCCTTCGACGACCATCGCTTCGAGCGCACGGCGCATCCGCGCGATCGCCGTTTCGCGCGTTCGCGCGTGAACGATCAGTTTGGCGATCATCGAATCGTAATACGGCGGCACGACATAACCCGGATAAACCGCCGTGTCAACGCGCACGCCGGGACCGCCCGGCAGATTCAAAGCCGTGATGCGACCGGGCGACGGCGTGAATTTTTCGGGATCTTCGGCGTTGATCCGGCATTCGATCGAATGACCGAAAATCTGCACGTCCGATTGAACGTAACCCAGATCCGCGCCTTCGGCGATCAGTATCTGGTTGCGAACAATATCAATGACGGTGATCATCTCGGTCACCGGATGCTCGACCTGAATCCGCGTGTTCATTTCCATAAAGTAAAATGAACCGTCTTCATCGAGCAAAAACTCGAAAGTTCCGGCGCTCGAATAACCGATTTCCTGGCAGGCTTTGACGGCGACCGCGCCCATTTTTTCGCGCTGTTCGGGCGTAATCACGGGCGACGGCGCTTCTTCCAGTAGTTTTTGATGACGGCGCTGGATCGAACATTCGCGCTCGCCGAGATGAACGCAGTTGCCGTGTTCGTCGGCTAAAACCTGTATTTCGATATGGCGCGGGCGTTCGATATAGCGTTCGATGTACACCGAGCCGTTTTTGAAAGCGGCGAGCGCTTCGGTTTGGGCAAGCTCAAGATTGGTCGCCAGATCTTCTTCCTGACGGACGATTCGCATGCCGCGTCCGCCGCCGCCCGCCGCCGCTTTGATGATCACCGGAAAACCGATTTCCTTCGCAATGCGGATCGCTTCATCGGCGTCCTCGATCGGGTCGGGCGATCCCGGCAGAATCGGCACGCCGGCGGCTTTCATCGTCCGGCGGGCTTCGACCTTGTCGCCCATCATTCCGATCACTTCCGGGCGCGGTCCGATAAATTTGATGTTGCAGTCTTCGCAGATTTTTGCAAAGGTTTCCGATTCCGCCAGAAAGCCGTAGCCGGGATGAATCGCGTCAACATTCGTGATTTCCGCCGCGCTGATGATTGCCGGAATATTCAGATAGCTTTGTGCCGACGGCGCCGCGCCGATGCAAATCGCTTCGTCGGCAAACCGCACATGGAGCGCTTCGCGGTCGGCTTCGGAATGAACGGCAACCGTTTTGATGCCCATTTCCTTGCACGTCCAGATGATCCGGCAGGCAATCTCGCCGCGATTGGCGATCAATATTTTGCGAATTTCGCGTTTCTTCATTTAAGTCCAAAGTCTATAGTCCAAAGTCCAAAGTCCAACCTTAGCAAGTAAATCTTGACTCTGGACTCTGGACTCTGGACTTTGAACTATTTTTTAATTCCGAAAAGCGGCTGACCGTATTCGACCGGCTGACCGTTTTCGACGTAAATTTTGACGATCTCGCCCGAAGTTTCCGCCTGAATTTCGTTCATCAACTTCATCGCTTCGACAATACACACGACCGTGCTGTCGGAAACGCGGTCGCCTTCCTGAACATACGGAGCTTTGTCGGGCGACGGCGAACGATAAAACGTTCCGACGATCGGCGAAGTTATCTTAAATAAATCCTCTTCAATTGCCGCTGCGGTCGGCGTTTCGGCGGAAACGGTTTCAGCCGTTATTGATGACGGTTGCGGCGCCGCAACCGTCGAAGCGGCAACGGGCGGCGCGGCTTGAACAAATTGCGCCGGTGCCGTTTTGCTTAGACGAATCCGGATATTTTCGTTTTCAAACTCAAAATCGGTAAATCCGTGTTCGTTGACAAGTTCGGCAAGCTCGCGCAGTTCAGCCATGTTGAGCGAAGCCTCGGTGGTCGGGCTTTGCTTTTTCGAAACACTGGCGCTTTTGCGTTTGCTCGTTTGCTCTTTAGCTTTGGCTGAAGCCGTCTGTTCACTCATTCAAGCGTTACTCCTTATTTTTTCGCCGCAAGTTCTTTCGGATTATCGACTAATTCGATAACCGCCATTTCTGCGTTGTCACCTTTGCGGCGACCGAGTTTAATAATACGAGTATAACCGCCATTGCGATTTTTGTAACGCACTCCGAGCTCGCTGAACAAACGCTGAACCGCTTTCACGCCCGCCGTTCTTTCGATTTTCTCCTTCGGTTCGCCTTTTTTACCGCGAAAACGGCTTTGTTCCTGCTTAAATGTCGAGTTGCCGGCGTGGAAAAATCGCGCCGCTTGCCGGCGCAGATGAACTTCCTGCACTTTTGCTTCGTCGCCCGTTAAGGTCTGCGCTTTGCGCGCCAGCGTAATGATTTTTTCGACATACGGGCGCAGTTCTTTGGCTTTCGGAACGGTCGTTACAATATATTCCTTATCCGCATTGATCAAGGAGGTTGCCAAATTTCTGAGCAGAGAAATGCGATGCTCGGTCGTTCTGCCTAATTTACGATGTGCTTTTAAATGTCTCATAACAATTGTGCGTCGAGAGTTGAGAGTCGAGAGTCAAAAGAACTTCTCTCCGACTCTCGACTCTCGACTCTCGACTTATTTTTAGTCTAAATCTCGTCCGCCCGACCCCGGGATCGGATTGCCTTGCTCATCAAAATCCATCCCGAAATCCAAGCCCATGCCGTGGAGCAGGTCTTTGATCTCCGTCAGCGATTTTTTACCGAAGTTTTTCGTGTTGAGCATATCGCGCTCGCTGCGCTTGATCAGATCGCGGATCGAACGAATGTCCGCGTTTTTCAGACAGTTATACGAACGAACCGAAAGTTCGAGCTCGTCAACCGAACGATCCAGCAGATCGTTGCGAAGCAGCGGCGGACGCGCGATGTCTTCGTATTTGAATTCGTCTTCTTCTTCTTCGAAATTAACAAAGATCGACATATGGTCTTTGACTAGCTTTGCCGCCAGCCCGATCGAATCATCGGGTTTGACGGAACCGTCCGTCCAGACCTCGATCGTCAATTTGTCGTATTCGGTGTTTGAACCCATCCGGGTTTTTTCGACGTTGTAATTTACTTTTTTGATCGGCGTGTGAACCGAATCAATCGGAATATAACCGATCGAAAGGTCTTCGTCGTTATTAAATTCGGCGGAAACGTAGCCGCGTCCCGATTTGAGGCGCATTTCAATATTGATGTCGCCGCCCGCGCCGATCGTCGCGATGTGAACGTCGGTATCGAGAATTTCGACATCGCCGTCGGCTTCAATATCCGCACTGGTCACTTCGCCCGCGCCTTTTTTGCTGATGGTCAGGGTTTTGGCAACCGTTCCGTGGAGCGTGAACGGAATTTGTTTGAGATTCAAAATCACGTCAGTGGCATCTTCGACCACTCCTTTAATGGACGAAAATTCGTGTTCAACGCCTTCAATCTTTACTGCTGTGATTGCGGCTCCTTCGATTGATGAAAGAAGCGCCCGACGCAGGGAATTCCCGATAGTTGTCCCAAAACCTCGCTCAAAAGGCTGGGCATAAAACTTACCGTAGCGGTCGGTCAAAGTTTCCTTTTCAACTTCTAACCGACTTGGCATCTGAAAATCTGTCCAATGATTAATTTGTGTCATATTCTTTTCTTTTAAAAAAGTCTTGAGTCCAAAGTCTTGAGCCCTGAGTCATAGATCGAAATGACTCAAGACTCCGGACTCAAGACTCCAGACTGAAAATTACTTGCTGTAAAGTTCGACGATCAGTTGTTCGTTGATGTTCGCGTCAACATCTTCACGCTTCGGAAGTGCCGCAATCGAAACACTTAAATCCTTGTCACCGGCTGAAATCCAATTCGGACGACCGCGACCGACCGCCGTCTGCCACGCACCTTCGACGTGCACATTTTTGACGCTTTTGTCCTTCACGGTGATCACGTCACCGACCTTCACTTGAAATGACGGAATATCGACTTTACGACCATTGACGTAAATATGCCCGTGATTGACAAGCTGGCGCGCCTGACGGCGTGATGTCGAAAAGCCCGCGCGGTAGGCGACATTATCAAGCCGCCGCTCAAGCAAGAACAACAGGTTTTCACCCGTGACGCCTTTCTGGCGCAATGCTTTTTCGAAGTAATTGCGGAATTGTTTTTCAAGCACGAAATAAATACGCTTGACTTTTTGTTTCTCGCGAAGCTGTTGACCGTAACCGGCGAGCATTTTGCGCCGTGCCGCACCGTGTTGTCCCGGCGGATTTGTTCCGCGCTTTTCAATCGCACACGACGGTTTGAAACAACGGTCGCCTTTCAAAAATAATTTTCCACCTTCGCGGCGGCACAAACGGCACACCGCATCTCTATATCTAGCCATAATATTTTTTGCTTTCGGCAAAAAATGATTTTGGATTTTGGATTTTGGATTTTGGATTTTTTGAAGCCCAGTATCGCCAATCTAAATCGCTACTCATTTTTGCAGAAAAGTTTACAGGATTTTTTAAAAAGTCCCTTCTTCCTTTGATAATTAAATTAAACCCTTAAATCGTATATTATAGACGTTGGATCCAAAATCCAAAATCTAAAATCCCAAACCCCTCAAACGCGGCGGCGTTTCGGCGGTCGGCAACCGTTGTGCGGAATCGGTGTCGTGTCACGAATTGACGAACCACGAATCCCCGCCTTATTGATTGCCCGACTCGCCGATTCGCGTCCGCCGCCCGGACCTCTGACGCGCTCTTCAACCTCGC